>JAAFHE010000080.1 GCA_013298265.1 Lysobacterales bacterium
ACCGTGGTGTCGAGCTGGAACACCAGCGCCGCGCCCAGGCCCACCGCGGACAGGAAGAACAGTCCGTTCACCGCCTGCTGGCCGCCGAAACGGAAGGTCTTGTCCATCCATCCCTGCAACTTCGCGAACGCGATCAGCGAACCGGTGAACGAGATCGAGCCGATCAGTGCACCGATCACGGCCAAGGTGGTCTGCGCCGTGGTCAACGAGTGATGCTCAGGATGCGTCGCTGCACCGATCAGCGCCGCTGCGCCGATCGCCGCGGCCGAGCCGCCGCCCATGCCGTTGTACAGCGCGACCATCTGCGGCATGTCGGTCATCGCGACCTTCTTGCCCGAGATCCACGCGAATGCGGAGCTGACGCTGATGCCGAGCACCATCAGCAGCAGGTTGGTCATCATGTGCTCGTTCTGCGTGAGCACCTTGCCGTGCAGGAAGGTCGCGATCGTCGCGACCAGCATGCCGATGCCGGCCCACTGGATGCCGCTGCGCGCGGTGACCGGCGAGGACATGCGTTTGATGCCGAGGATGAACAGCACCGCCGCTGCGAAATAGCTGGCCTGGACCGCGTAGTAGAGGAGCGTCGCCTTGTCCATTACTTCGCTCCTTCCTTCTTGCTGGACTTGAACATCTCCAGCATGCGCTCAGTCACGACGTAGCCGCCGGCGGCGTTGCCCGCGCCGAGGAATACGCCGATGAAGCCGATCACCTGCTGCGTGACCGTGGTCGCCTCGCCGAGCGCGATCATCGCGCCGACCAGCACGATGCCGTGCACGAAATTGGAACCCGACATCAGCGGGGTATGCAGGATCACCGGCACGCGGCTGATGATCTCGTGGCCGGTGAACGCGGCCAGCATGAAAAGGTAGAGGGCGATTTCACCGCTGATCATGTCGATTCCCCGGATACGCGTGGCTCATGGTCCCGGCCGGTGCCGGAAACGGTACTGCGGCGGTCTGGCTCATGCGCCGTCCACCAGTTGCCGCGTCGGCTCATGGCGGATCTCGCCGGCATGGGTGAGGCAGGTCTTGGCGATGAGTTCATCGTCCCAGTCCAGGGTCAGCGCGCCGTCCTTGAGGCTGAGCTCGATGAAATTGTAGAGATTGCGCGAATACATCTCGCTGGCGTGGATCGGCGCGCTGGCGGCGAGGTTGACCGGGCCGATGATGGTCACGCCGTTGGCGGTGACCACGCTCTTGCCGGCTTCGGACAATTCCACATTGCCCCCGGTTTCCGCCGCAATGTCGACGATCACGGCGCCGGGCTTCATGCCCTCGACCATGGCCGCGGAGATGATGCGCGGCGCCCTGCGTCCGGGCACGGCGGCCGTCGTTACGATCACGTCGATGCCCTTGAGATGCTCTCCGAGCGCCTTCTGCTGCTGCTCGCGCTCTTCCGCGGTCAGCTCGCGCGCGTAACCGCCGCTGCCTGCGGCGCTGACGCCAAGGTCGAGGAATTTCGCGCCGAGCGATTCGATCTGTTCCTTGGTTTCCGGCCGCACATCGAAACCTTCGACCTGGGCACCAAGGCGGCGCGCGGTGGCGATGGCCTGCAGGCCGGCCACGCCGGCGCCGACGATCAACACCTTGGACGGGCGGATGGTGCCGGCCGCGGTGGTCAGCATCGGGAAGAACTTCGGCGATGCCTCGGCCGCGATCAGCACCGCCTTGTAGCCGGCCACGCCCGCCTGGGACGACAACACGTCCATCGCCTGCGCGCGCGTCGTGCGCGGTAGCAGCTCCATCGCGAACGCGGTGATCCGGCGGTCGCGAAGGGCGCGCGTGCGCTCCGGGGCCAGGTGCGGGGCCAGCAGACTCACGACGACGCTACCTTCGCGTAGCTGGGCGATTTCCTCCAACGTCGGCGGCTGCACCTTGAACAGCACGTCGGCGCGGGACAGCGTCGCCGCCGCATCGCCAGCGATTTCGGCGTCCTTGTAGCTCGCATCGGGAAAGCTGGCCGGATCGCCGGCACCGCTCTGGATCAGTACCGTCGCGCCCTTGCCCTTCAACTTCTTTGCGACCTCGGGCGTCAGGGCAACCCGGCGCTCGTTGGAACTCGTCTCGCGAACTACCGCGACATTCACCGCCATGTGCCACTCCCCGATACCAAGCCCTGGCATCCTAGCCGATGAAGGTATCCGTGGTAAGCCGGCTTGCTAGACTCGCGTCCTCTTATGGCCAATCTCCCTATGTCCGCATTGAAACTGCTCAACGACCGCCGTTCCACTCCTTCGCGCCAGCTCGGCGAACCGGGCCCGGATCCGGCCGAACTGCGCGCCCTGCTCGAAGCCGCCGTGCGCGTGCCGGATCATGGCAAGCTGGTCCCCTGGCGTTTCATCCTGATCCGCGGCGATGCGCGCCGGCGCCTCGGCGACCTGCTCGCGCAAACCACCCTGGCGAACAATCCGGACGCCGCACCGGCCGTCGTCGAAAAAGACCGCGACCGTTTCAGTTTCGCGCCGCTGATCGTAACCGTGGTCGCGCGCATCGAAGAGACCCATTCCAAGGTGCCTGCGCAGGAACAGCTCCTCGCCGCCGGCTGCGTCGCCTACAACCTGCTGCTCGGCGCGCAGCAGCTCGGCTATGGCGCGCAGTGGCTGACCGGCTGGGCCGCGTACGATGCGACCATCCGTGCGGCTCTAGGCGTAGCGGCCAGTGAGCGCGTGGTCGGTTTCATCCACATCGGCACCGCGCTCGAGTCTGCGCCCGAGCGCCTGCGTCCGGACGTAGACGCACTGGTCAGCGAATGGCAGGGCTGAAGTGAGTCAGCAGACCGTCCACCTCGTCGATGCGAGCCTCTACGTGTTCCGCGCCTGGCACTCGGTGCCCGATGAGTTCTTCGACGTCGACGGCAAGCCGGTCAACGCGGTCTACGGTTTCACGCGCTTCCTGCTCGACCTGCTCGAACGCGCGCGTCCGTCGCACTGCGGCGTCGCCTTCGACGAGTCACTGACCAGTTCATTCCGCAATGCGATCTATCCGGAATACAAGGCGAATCGCGAGCTGCCGCCGGCTGAACTGAAACTGCAGTTCGCCTATTGCCAGCGTGTTGCCGCCGCACTGGGACTGTGCGTGCTGTCGGACCTGAGCTTCGAGGCCGATGACCTGATCGGCAGCGTCGTGCACGCACTGCGGCCGCAACAGTTCCGCGCCGTCATCGTCTCGGCCGACAAGGATTTCGGCCAGCTCGTCGGCGAACATGACGAAATCTGGGATTTCTCCAAGAACCTGCGCTGGGACAGCGTCGGCGTGAAAGAGCGTCTCGGCGTGCACCCGCATCAGGTCGCCGACTATCTCGCGCTGACCGGCGATGCGATCGACAACATCCCGGGAGTCGCTGGTATCGGGGCCAAGACCGCGGCCACCCTGCTCGCCCATTTCGGCAGCCTCGATGCGATCTACGCACGTATCGAGGAAATACCATTCCTGCGCTTTCGCGGCGCGGCAGCCGCCTACGTCAAACTCAAGGCCGGCGCCGCGCACGCGCGGCTGAGCCGCAGCCTGACCGGCATCGCCTGCGACTGCCCGGTGCCACTGGAGGCATTGAGCTTTGCCCTCGGCAAGCCGGACCTGGCTGCCGTAGACAAACTGATCGAGCAGTTGCGCTTCGGCCCCCTGACGCGCGCGCGCATGCGCGCGCTGGCATGAATGCAACCGGGCCGCTCGCGCGGCCCGGGATGGTTTCTATGGCTTGTCGCCGGCCTTGGGTTTTTCCGCCGCCGGCCGCGCGCCCTCAAAAAGCACCTTGGATTCGGCAGAGGTGGGGATCGGCTTGAGCGCCGCGGAAATGCCCGGCTGGTCCCAGGCGAAGCGCAGATTGCTCTTGTATATCTTTACCGGCTCCAGCGCCTTTTCGTCAGTCAGCACGCCGTGGCTGTCATAGAGGTCCCGCTGGCTATTGGCGACGAAGTAGAAATCGTTGCCGGCGACCGCGCCGTTGCCGAGCAGACTGAACTCGGGCTTGGCCGCGTCCAGCGGCATCGCCGAAGCCACGTTGCGGCCGTCCTTGTCCAGCTTCAGGCGCATCACGCGCTGCGGCACCATGTTGTCCTGCACGACGACGAGGCAGCCGTCGTACCAGAACAGCGAGGACACGCCACCTACGACGAGGCTGTCGGGCGAATGGCCGATGCCGAAGGGTGTGGTCGTCGACAGATCCACGCCGAACAGGCCCAGCGCCGGATCGGCGAAATAGAGATTGCGGCCGTCGGCCGAAACCGCGAACCCGCTGATACCGGTCAGCGATGGATTGCTCGTGACCAGCACGAGCTTGTCTCCGTCGAGCTTGTAGATCTCGCGCCGCGCCGGATCGGCGACGTAGGCGCGGCCGTCGCCGGCGACGGCAACGAAGCCGAACAGATGGCCGGTCTTGTCGCCGATCGAATACTTGCCGAGCAGCTTGCCACTGGAAAGGCTGTACTTGAGCAGGTAGGACTGATCGACGATGTCCGCTGTATAGGCCTTGTAGACCGGCGCGCCGTAGCTGGCGACCCACAACGCGTCGTTGGCGGCGTCAGCTTTCATGTCGAGCACGCTGTACAGGCCCGAAGCCGCATCGGGCTTGATGAAGTCACTAAGCTTGCCGTCGCTGCCGACGCGATAGATCGCGCCTTCGCGCGCGCTGCCGACGAGCAATTGCTTGCGATTGGCGTCCCAGGCCATGGCCTCGAGCAGCCGGTCGCCGGCCGGCAGCCGATAGGCGACCTTGCCTTCCCCGAAAGGCTGCGCATTGGCGTCGAGATTGGCTACGGCGTATTCCCAGACCTTGGTGCCGCGGACTTTCTCGAAGCGCGGGTCGTTGCCGACGGAATAGGCGAAACCGAGGTTCTGCATCTTGAGCAAGGTATCGTAGGTGCTGCTCTTGTCGCCCTGCCCTGCGTAGACCGCGGCCAGCTGCAGGCGCAGCGCGCCGGAATTCGGATAAAGCTCGACCAGCCGTTGCATAGCCCAGATGAAACGCTGCAGGTCGCGGCCGTTGTAGAACTGGGCGAGGCGCGACAGCGCTTCGCGGTTGGTTGTGGATTTGATCTGCTGTTCGGTGAGTTGTTCCGCTGCGCGCATGCGCGCGGCGTCGGGCGTTTCGGCGGCGGCGGCTTTGGGTACGGCCGGGTTCGCGGCCGCGGCCGGCTTGGTCGCCGGCTCGGCGGCGCTGGCCGCCGAGAGTCCGCAGACGGCCAGTACGGCATAGGCAAGGGCTTGAATTTTCATGCGGAAAGTCCGGAAGATCGAAAGGAGGCCGGCGACAGACCACCGCGTGCGGGATAGGTTCCGGTGGTCAAACGGCGGAGAACAGGGAACGATGGACGAAACCGAGGTTCTTTTCAACGGACGCTGGCTGCGCCTGTGCCGCCGCGGGCGCTGGGAATACGCCGAACGCACCTCCCCAGGAGGGGCTGTCATCGTCATCGCGCTCACGCCGGACGACAAGGTGGTGTTCGTCGAACAATGGCGCGAGGCGATCCGCGCGCGCGCCATCGAAATGCCCGCCGGACTCATCGGCGACGAGCCCGGCAAGGAAAGCGAGCATCTGCTCGATGCCGCGCGGCGCGAGCTGCTGGAAGAAACCGGCTATGCCTGCGGCCGCATCGACTATTACATGACCGGGCCGAGCTCCTCGGGCATGAGCACCGAAACCATCGCATTCGCGCGCGCCTGGGATCTGCGGCGCGAACATGCGGGCGGCGGTGTGGCGGGCGAGGACATCCAGGTACATGAGATCCCGCGCGCCGGGGCGGCACAGTGGCTGTGCCGCAAGATGGGCGAGGGCTATTCGATCGATCCAAAGCTGTTTGCGGGGCTGTACTTCCTCGAGCACGGCTCAGTGCTTTTCACCGGCGAGGCCGGCTGAGCCGGTCTTGCCGCCGCACGGATCAGCCGCCGGCGATCCACACCGACGTCGCGTCGATCTGCAGTTCCTGCGGTTGAGGCTTGCTGCCTTC
The DNA here is from genome assembly GCA_013298265.1 of Lysobacterales bacterium. Lineage (GTDB taxonomy): Bacteria > Pseudomonadota > Gammaproteobacteria > Xanthomonadales > Rhodanobacteraceae > Tahibacter. The sequence goes on from JAAFHE010000080.1 coordinate 5,942, forward strand.
GCTCGCGAGATGTTCGATTTCCTTGGGATCGAGCTGCTTCACGCTGAGCGTGCCGTAGACGATCGCCGTGCTGCGAGACTCTTTCGGCACGCTGAAGCTGTGCCCGCTCATGAACACACGCGCGAACGCGCCGTTGTCCTCCAGCACGAGCCAGCAGCCCTTGTTCTGGCAAACCTCGGTGATGCGGCCCTTGAACGCCTGCGGTGCGGCGGTATGTGCCTCGGGCTTCTGCGCCGCCTGCGAGATCAGCAGCGGATCGGACTTGGGCATGGGCGCGCCGTAGTAGGCACCGCCATTGCCGGTCGCGATCGGCGTCGGGCCAGCCGGTACCGCTTCGTGGCCGGCCATCGGCGCGTGGCTCGCTTGACCGCTTTCATGCGCCTGCGCCGCAGCAGCGAGCGCCATGACCATTCCTGCAATAATCCACTTGTTCATAATCGCTCTCCGTCTTCAGGCGGCCAGAGCGATGAGTTCGCCCAGCTCGTTGATAGTGCCGAACTTGCCTTTCGGGTCGCGCACGACGGTCGCGAGCGCGCACTGCGTGTCATGGGTGAAGAACAGGCGCACGCCGCGCGCGAGCTTGTCCTCGAGGAAGTGCTTCTTCTCGTCAATCAGCATTTCCGGATAGCGGTCATAGCCCATCGTAACCGGCAAGTGCACCCAGGGACGTCCCGGAATCAGGTCGGCGCAGAACACCACGCCACCGTCGCCGCCGATCTCCGCCAGCATCAGGCCTGGCGTATGGCCAGCGCTGTAGCTGAAGCGCACAGAGCGGCCCAGGGCCTGCGAATACTGGCCATCGACGATTTCGAGCCGCCCGGACGCTTCCAGCAGCGGCTGTAGTTCGGCGATGAAGGATGCGCGATCACGCGCATGCGGCGCCAGCGCACGCTCCCAGCATTCGCGGCTGACCAGATATCGGGCATTCGGAAACAGCAGGCGCGGCGGCTGGCCCTCCTCATACGCCGCGAGCAGGCCACCGGCGTGATCAAAATGCAGGTGAGAGAGCACGACCACGTCGATGTCCGCGTCGCCGAAACCGGCACGCGCCAGCGAATCGAGCAGCACATGCGTGCTCTCCACCACGCCGAAGCGCTCCTTCAGCTTCGGCTCGAAGAACGCGCCGATGCCGGTTTCGAACAGCACGCGCCTGCCGTCGAGATCGTCGACGAGCAGGCAGCGGCAGGCCAGCGGGATGCGGTTGTCGACATCAGGAACTATCCACTTTTCCCACATCGGCCGCGGCACGTTGCCGAACATGGCGCCGCCGTCCAGCTTCTGCGAATTGCCCATCAGTGACCACAGCTTCATCGCCTGCTCCGCCGCTACTTGACCAGCGCCGTCCCCGACACGCCGCGCGAATCGCTACCGCCGCGCACCTCGCCGGACTTGCGGTTCCAGTCCACCGCATTCATGAAACCCCAGGGCCGCTCGCCTTCGCTGAGCATGTGCCCCATCTCCTGCAACGCTTTGCGCTCGTCGAGGGAGAACGTGTCCTTCTCGATCGAGATCACGTCGGGCAGGAACTGATGATGGAAGCGCTTGTTGTCGACGAGCTGCTGCGGCGCGTCGCCGTCGAACCAGGCGAGGATACCTTCGAGCACCATCGTGATGATGCGGCTGCCGCCGGGCGTGCCGATCACGAGCGTGCGTTCGGGGCCGATCACAAAGCTCGGCGTCATCGACGACAACGGCCGACGGCCGGGCTTGGGCGCGTTCGCGTCACCACCGACCAGCCCGAACGCATTCGGCACGCCAGCCTTGAGGGCGAAATCGTCCATTTCGTTGTTGAGCAGGAACCCGGTGCCCGGCACGACGACGGCCGCGCCGTAAGGCAGGTTCACGGTCTGCGTCACCGCGGCGAGATTGCCGTCGGCGTCGATGATGGAGAAATGCGTGGTGTCAGTACCCTGCACCGGCGCCATGAAGCCCGGCAGGCTGTCGCTGGGCGTGGCCTTCTTCGGATGGATAGAGGCGCGCAGGCCGGCCGCGTACAGCGGGCTGGTCAGCTCGGCGACGGGCATCTTCACGAAATCCGGATCGCCGAGGTACTCGGCGCGATCGCGGTAGGCGCGACGCATGGCCTCGACGACGAGGTGAGTGCGCGCGACGCGATCAAGTTTGGCCAGGTCGTAGCCCTGCAGGATGTTCAGCATCTCGGCCAGCGCGATACCGCCCGAGGACGGCGGGGGCGCGGTCACGATCGTGTGGCCGCGGTACGGGAACACGATGGGCTCGCGCTCGCGCACCTGATAGCTGGCCAGGTCCTCGAGATTCCAGTTACCGCCCATCTTCGCGACGCCGGCGACCAGCTTTTTCGCAAATTCGCCTTTGTAGAAACCGTCATGGCCCTTGTCGGCGATGAGTTCCAACGTGTGCGCGAGATCCGGGTTCTTGAGCACCCAGCCGGACTTCGGCACTTCGCCACCTGGCAGGAACAACGCCGTAGCACCGGGATCGCGCGCGATCACATCCTTGCGCAGGCCGAGGAACATGAGGCTGCGCGTATCCGGCGCGAAACCTTTGCGCGCCAGCCGGATGGCCGGTGCGAGCGATTTCTTCAGCGGCAGCTTGCCGTAGTGCTCGGCGACGAAAGCCAGCGCAGCGGCCTCGCCGGGAATGCCGGCGGCCAGCGCGCCGTTGACCGACTTGTCGCGATCCAGGTCGCCCTTGGCATCGAGGTATTGCTTTGCATCGGTCGCCGCAGGCGCGGTTTCGCGGGCATCCACCATTACCTGCTTGCCGTCGCTGGCCCGGTGGATCAGGAAAAAAGCACCGCCGCCGATGCCCGAACTCTGCGGTTCGACGACCGACAGCGCCGCGCTGACCGCGACTGCCGCATCGAACGCATTGCCGCCGGCGGCAAGTACTTCGAAGCCGGCTTCGGTCGCTAGCTTGTGCGCACTCGCTATCGCCGCCTTGCCAGGCTTGTCAGCAGCAAACGCCGCGGGGATCGACACGGCAATCAACAGCAGCGCGCGCAGCACGCCGGCTTTTCCTGGGCTCACGCTGTTTTCTCCAGTGATGTCAGTTCCGCGTATTTGCCGAGCAGTTCATCGCGGCTTTCCGCGTGCGCCGGATCCACAAATATGCATTCGACCGGGCAGACCTCAATGCACTGCGGCACGTCGTAGTGGCCGACGCATTCGGTGCAGCGTGCGGGCGTGATCTCATAGATCTCCGGCCCCATCGAGATCGCCTTGTTCGGGCAGACCGGCTCGCATACGTCGCAATTGACGCAGAGTTCGGTGATTTTCAGGGCCATGGGGCAGGCCGGCGCGCGGCCACCGGCAATGCGCCGGTAGCCGCGCGCCGCAGGCATCACTTCATTTCGACGAAGCGGTAGGTCGCACCGGAAGCGGCAAGTGCTTCCTGGACACGCGTCTGGTCGGCGGCGGCGCCGACGAACAGCACGATCACGTCCTTGAACGCGCCGGCCTTGGCGTCCTTGAACGAATCGGCGATGAGATCGCCCGTGAGCTTGGAGTCCGGACCGCCGAAGGCCAGCATGTTGCCCGGCAGCACAGTGCGCGCGACCACGGTGCGAACGTTCTCGAGCTGGTTGATACGCTCGTCCTGCGCGGCCTGATCTTCACCGGCCGGCACGAAATACATGTAGGGCCGGCTCGAGGTCACGCCGGCCATATTGCGCTTGACCACGTCGATCAGGTACGCCTTCCAGCCGGCCCGATCGCCCGCGGTCGTCGGCATCTTCACTTCGACCGCAACCGGTGCGGCTGCTTCTTCTTCCTTCTTGTCGCAGGCGGTCAGTACCAGGACGGAAAGGAGCCCGAGAAGGGCGGCTTGCATCAACTTGCGCATGAGGATCACCTGCGTGGGAAAGAAGGAACGGTCAATTGCTGCGCCAGCGTTGGCGCAATGCCTGCTGCACGGCCGGATGCACGAAGCCCGAGACGTCGCCGCCAAGCCGCGCGATCTCGCGGACCAGCGAAGACGAAATGAAGCTGTACTGCTCCGCCGGTGTAAGAAACAAGGTTTCCGCCTCGGGTATCAGATGCCGGTTCATGCTCGCGAGCTGAAATTCATACTCGAAATCCGATACCGCACGGAGTCCGCGCAGAATCACGCCGGCGCCTATCTCGCGCACGAAATCCGCGAGCAGCACCGAGAAGCCGCGAACTTCGAC
>JAAFHE010000797.1 GCA_013298265.1 Lysobacterales bacterium
GACGCATTCCATGCCGATCGCAAGGATGTCGACGTTACCGACGATGGAGTGGATGTGGCGGTACATGTGCGGGTCGAGGTTGGACGAGTCCGCGCCGAAGAAGATCTTTTTGCCGTGCAGCTCCATGAGCCACGCGGTCTTGGAACGCACGTTGAGGTCGCCGTGTTCGCCGAGGAACGGCAGGCTGACGATACGTCCGCCGGGCACGGCGACCTCGTCGAGGTCATCGAGTTCCACCACGTTGAAGTTGAACTGTCGCAACATGAGCCGGATCGAGGGATCCGACAGCGTGCCGCCGTTGTTCTTCGGCACCAGGATTGTGTCGGTCTTGTAGCGCAGCTGCAGCAGGGTCTCGAAGTTGACGTGGTCCTGATGATTGTGAGTCAGGCAGATGTAGTCGATCTTCGGCGGCAGCTCGCTAAAGCTCAGCACCTGCTCCAGATTCTTGTCGCCACGGCTCGGAATGACCGGGTCGACGAGCACGGCGAGGTCCGGCGTTTCGAGCAGGAAGCCCGCGTGCCCGATGTATTGCAGCCGGATGCCGGCCTCGACCCGCTCGTAGCGGCGGCTCGGCGGTTCCGGCGTGAACATGTCCTGGTACTGCAGGCCTCCGGCCAGCGGCATCTGCGCGAACAACCTGTCGACCTCGACGAGGCTGACCGACTGTTCACGCGAGCGGAAGATCGCATCGAGCGTCGGCTCGTTGAAGTTGGCGCCGAACTGTAGGTGGTTGTCGTCGGGCAGCCGCGGCGTGCTGAGCACGAACGGGCGCTCGTCCACGCGCGAGAGCATGCCGAAGGAAACGCTCTGCAGGTCCTGCTTGTAGTAGCGGCTGCGGTAGAGCAGCCCCTCGAGCAGGCGGTACGAGGCGTTGTGGTACATGTCCATGTAGATTTCGACGTAGCCCTTGAGCGCCGCCGGCACCTTGTCGTACAGCGCCTCGATGGTTTCGCCGCTGGAATGCGCGCGCAGCAGATCGTCGAGTTCCTTCACCGCGTTGGACAGCTCGACCATGTCCGCATGACGCGTATCGATGACGTCGATGAGGTTCCTGATTTCGCCAACCTGTTCCTCGCTGCAGTTGAGGAACTCCGCGCCGGCCATGCCCGGCTCGTTCACCGCCATGATGTGCAATTTATAGTTGTTGACGAATGACGTCATGATGCGCCGGTGCGTATTCACCATATGCCGTGCGCCGGTTACCGGCGGGATCAGGTACGGCCAGGCGAACCACTGGTTGATCAACGGTTCGAAGTACACGTCTTCGCGCAGGTAAAGCTGGGTCATCTGATCCATGTCGCCAATTCCGTTCTGGAGGTTGTCACTGGTTCGGGCTCGTCCCTGAAGCGAGTCCTTGCCGCCGTTGATTGCTTGAGGCTTACCGTGCCGACGCAGCCGCTGGGGTCGCGCCACCGGCCGCGGGGGGCGGCCAGCTTCGCGTCGTCAGCGTCATGTCGCTGTAGCTGTGCGATTCGGGCATCGTGTTCGCCGGCCGTGCCGCAATCGTCCTGCTCGCCGCGTCAGGCCAGCCGAGTCGGGTCTCGGTGACGCGTGCACGCAGCGGTGCCTTGCTCTTGAGCGCGATATCGACTTTCACGCCTTCGCCCGGCATTGCGTAATAGCGCCAGCGCCACCAGCCGTTGCGGCCGTTCTGCAGATCGACCGGCGCGCCGTCGATGCGTGCTTCGACGATCTGCTTCGGATCGCCGACGAACAGGCTGACCTCGGCGCCGGGCACTTCCGGCGTTACACGCAGGCTCACGCGGCGCTGCTGGCCGTCGTCGTCGTCGGCCAGCAGCGCGACCTGCGGTCCGTCCGTGCCGGAAAGGGGCGCGGGGGCGACCTGGAAGAGGCCGTTGCCGGTCGGGAACAGCGAGGCCTGCGCGAGTTGCTCGGGCTTGGCCCCGAGGATGCCGCGCACCCAGCCGTCGGGACGCCGGTCGGTCGTCGCCCACCAGGCTTTCGACGCATCGAGGTCGCGGACATAAACGACTTCGTTGGCCTCGCGGCGCTGCGGATCGGTCGCGTCGAAACACACGGCAATCGCCATCAGCGAGCCGGCGACCGCGTAAACGACCGGCTGCAGCTGCGCGACAAACAGCGGTATGCCGCGCGTCAGCGGCGCGGCGGTCGCGAGCAGAAGCATTACCGGCACGAAGGCTAGGCCCGGCAACTCGGCGCCGAGACCCATGTGCAGGGTGCGCGCGTAATACGCGATCCAGACCACGCTCAGCGCAAGCGAGACGGCGCCGACGCCGAACTCGCGCCGCGCCGCATCACGCACGACTACGCGACCGGCAAGATCGATCAGCAGCATGACCAGCGCCGGCAGCAGCAGCACGTGCATCGCGGCCGGCCGCAACACAACCGTGACCGTCGCGACCAGCAGCAGCAGTCCGAACGCACCGTTGCGCAGCGCTGCGGCCTTCGGGCGTCCGCGCAGTGCAAACAGCAGCAGGCCGACGATGAGCGCGAGCACGAGTGCCGGCGGCATGCTCAAGCCTGCGAGCAGCGCAAAGCACAGCGCGACCACGGCGCCGACGATATTGCCGTAGAAGCGCACACCGCCGTGTACCCAGGCGGAGATCAGCAGGAGCAGACCGAC
>JAAFHE010000798.1 GCA_013298265.1 Lysobacterales bacterium
GCGATTTCGACGGCGACGGCGTCGACGACATCGCCGTCGTCGAACTGGGCCGCGCCACGCGTGTGCGCATCTATTTCGGCAACGCGTTCACGGTCGGCACGGATCCGCTGTTTCCGTTCACGTGGGCGACGGTGGATACACCGGAATTCACCAATGCCGTCGTCGCCGGCGATTTCGATGGCGACGGTGACGACGAACTCGCGCTCGGCAACCGCAACGGCGCCAACGGTATTTCCGAAGGCGGGCACGTCACGATCATGCAGCGCGGCGACACGGGGACATGGTCCGTCCGGCAGACCATACGCCAAGGCCTCGGCGGCTATGTCGGCATCGACGAGACCGGCGACGGTTATGGTTTTGCCCTTGCCGTCGGTGATTTCAACGGCGACGGCAGGGACGATCTGGCGATCGGCGTGCGCGCCGAAGTCGCCGACGCGCCCGCGCCGTCGACCGGCGGCGGCGTGGCGCATGTGGTCTACGGCTCGGCCTCCGGTCTGACCGGCACCAACGACCGCATCCTGACTGGCGTGGACGCCGGTCTTCCCGTCATCGACGCCGCCTTTCCGTTCCAGTTCGGCACCGCGCTGGCGGCTGGCGACTTCAACGGCGATGGCGAAGACGACCTCGCCGTCGGTGCACCGAATGTGCGCTGCGGCGGCCTGAACGTTGGCGTCGGTGCGGTCGGCGTGTTCTACGGAAACCCGGCGCTGGGACTGGTCACCACGAATGCACGCGCCTTCCAGCCCGGTACCGGCGGACTGCTAGGCACCTGCGTCGAATCGAACAATTTCGGTGCGGCACTGGCTGCCGGGCGGTTCAACACGCTGGGCTACGACGGCCTCGTCATCGGCGCGTCACTCAGCGACGTGGGCGGCGTGGACGGCGCTGGCGCCGCACACCTGCTCTACGGCGGGACCAAAGGGCTTGATACCCAGAGCAACCGCCTGCTCACGCTGGCTGATCTTCCTGGTGGCGTACCGACGGTAAACGGACAATTCGCCAACCAAGTTGAGCTTGGACGCCTGCGCAGCGGCCGCTACAGCCTGGTAGTCGCCTCGCAGCGGGAAAGCGTCAACGGCTTGCCCATGGCCGGTGCCGCCTGGGTCGTGCACACCACCAGCCTGCTCGGCACCTTCAGTGCCGCGACAGCGGAACGCTGGATCGCGAACAACCGCCTCGGCGTCGGCGCGCCACAGGCCAACAGCGGCTTCGGCACCTCGTTCGCGATCGGCGACTTCAATGACGATGGCCTGAGCGACCTCGTCATCGGCGTGCCGGACCGCGACGACGGACCGGACGCGAACGCGGGCGGCATTCAGGTGATTTACCAGAGCGGGTTTCTGTTTCGCAGCGATTTTGAGTGAGGTAAATAGTGCTGCGGCCAAGAGCAGCGCACGCAGAGCGTGCGCCTGCCATTCGTAGGGTGCGGTTAGCAGGCGCCGGATTGCTTGAGCGCTGGTCGCCTCCGTAAGTCTGTGCTTCCTGCGTGTGTTGCGCGAAGATTACGGCCTCCGCTCCGGGATAGTTCAGCGGTAGAACGTTCGGCTCTAGACCGAGTTGGCGCTGGTTCGAATCCAGCTCCCGGACCCATCCCTATGCGCAGCCCGAGGCGGCTTCATGTCCAGGGAAACGGATGCATCCGACGAGGCGTCTGGCATTGGCGTTGGCTATGCATTGTTTCAGTTATCCAAAGCCCTGTTTGCGCAGGACCGCGATCCCGACCCCGAGGCGCGCGCTCGTGCCGGCGAGCGGATACAGCGCTGGCAGCGAGTGATAGAGCACGCGATTCACGGCACTGCCAACTATGGTTCTCGTACGCCCTTCGCAAATATCCCCGCCTGGGCAACTCCTGAAGTCGTCACGGGTGGTTTCGCGACCGGCCGCCTGCTTGCGGGCGGCGAACTGACATCGCACGAACGCGAATTGGCCGCTTCGATTCCGGGCATTCGCGTGGGAACCGAGCGGCAGGATCTCAATGCCTGGCATCTCACTGACGAAGGCATCGCGGCCTTGCAGCAGCGACTGGCGCGCGGCGACCTGCATATCGATGTGCCGGAAGAAGCCGCGCTGCCGACCGTAGCCTGGCTGCTAGGGCAGCAGCGCGTCGAGGAAGCGCGTGCGTTGATCGAGACGATCGCGCCGTTCTTCGATCGGCTGCGCTTTTTTCCGCTGCCGGCGCGAGGCCTGCCGGTTTCTGCGACGGTCGCGCACCTGTCTGGCGCCGGCGAGATCCGGCAACTGCTCGCCGACCGGCCGGCGCAGTCGCGACTCGCCGTTCAAAAGCATGTCATCGACGTGCGATTGCCGTTGTACGACGCGGCGATCAGCCTGTTTCTTGAGACGTATGCGCAAGACTGGCCCTGCCAGCGGTATGGGGACGGGTGGCGCGAACGGGCGGCGGAATGTTGTGCTCAGTTCCGTTCAGCCCAGCACGATGATTGTCGAGTGACCGATCACGGACATGACCGCGCCACTGAGCTGTTTGCCTTGCTCGCAACCTGCGTCCGCGATCCGCGCGCATTGACGGGACGTCACGTCGGACGGATCCGGCAGATCGTCGGCGATTTCGTGCGCAAGCACGGTCATCCGGGTTCCGACGCGC
>JAAFHE010000799.1 GCA_013298265.1 Lysobacterales bacterium
ATTCCGGACCATGTGAAGCCAGTCGGTATCGCCGGATTCCGGTCCATGGGAAGCCAGTGCGGATGTTCGGTTGACGTGGGTCATCCTCGTGGTTTTTGCCGCGAGGTTCCCATGGCTCAATCGAGGCTTCCCATGCGTCAGATTCGCGAGTTGTTGCGGTTACATTTCGAGGAAGGGCTCAGTCAGCGCGTCGTCGCGCGAGCGCTGGGCGTCGTACGTTCCACCGTCGAGCGAGTGTTGCAGCGGTTCGCCGCTGCCGGCCTGACCTGGCCGCCGGATCCGGCGCTGGACAATGCGGAGCTTGAGCGGCGCATCTACCGGCGCCCGGCGCAGGAGGGCCAGGCCAAGGCGTGTGCGCGGCCCAACTATGCCGACGTGGTGCGCGAGCTGTCGCGCAAAGGCGTTACGCGGCGATTGCTGTGGAGCGAGTACCGCGAGCAGCATGTCGACGGCATCGGCTACAGCGTTTTCTGCGACGAACTGGCCGCGTACCCGGGTGATCGGGACCTGGCCTACCGGCACGATCACGTACCCGGTGAGAAGGCCTACTTTGACTTCGCCGGGTTGACACTGCGGTACCGCGAGGGCACCGCCACGCGCGATGCGCAGATTTTCGTGGCGGCGCTGGGTTGGTCGAACGCGATTTTTGCCTACGCCTATCCCGACCAGACGGTAGCGAGCTGGCTCGACGGGCAGCAGCGTGCATTCGTGGCGTTTGGCGGCGTCACGAAGATTGCTGTGCCGGACAATCCGAAGGCATTGATCGCGCGCGCTGACCGCTACGAGCCGAAGCTGACCGCTGCCTACAGTGACTTTGCGCGCCACTACGGCCTGGTCGTCGTGCCGGCGCGGGTGCGCAAACCCAAGGACAAAGCCGCTGTCGAGGGTGTCGTCAAAGTCATCGAGATGCGCGCCCTGGCCAGTGCTCGCGATCGCGTGTTCGCGTCACTACCAGCGCTCAATGCGTGGCTCGAAGAGGCGTTGATCGGGCTCAACGCGGCGCCGTTCCAGAAGCGTGTCGGTTCGCGCCATAGTCAACTTGTGGAAGAGCGCGCATATTTGTCACCGCTACCTGCCGCGCCCTTCGAGTTGGCGACCTACCTGCAGCGCAAAGTCGCACGCGACTACCACGTCGATGTGCAGCGCCAGTACTACAGCGTGCCCTATTCGCACGCCGGACAGAGCGTTGAGGTTCGCGTTACGCAAACGCATATCGAAGTGCTGCGCAACGATGTTCGCGTAGCCTTGCATCGTCGGGTACCACCCAGCCAACGCTTTGTAACCGACCCTGCGCACATGCCGGCGCATCACCGCGCGTTCCGCGATCCTCAGATCATGCGACGCGCCACTGCGATCGGTCCGCAAACCGTCGCCTTGATCGATGCGCTGTTTGCCAAGCGTCGGCATCCTGAGCAGGCGATCCGTAGCGCTCAAGGTGTGCTCGGACTCGTGCGCGATCACGACCGTGCTGCGCTGGAAAGTGCCTGCGCCAGGGCCATCGCGCTCGACACGATCGGTTACGACCACGTACGTCGACAGCTATTGATCGCCAGCGTGCAGACACCGTTGCCGTTGCCTCCCATCGCACACGAGCACGTGCGAGGCAGCGACTACTACGCAGCACCAAGCAACACGGAGGTGAACCATGTTGCATGAGCCGATCCACCAACAGCTCGCGCGCCTGGGCCTGCGCGGCGCGGCGGATGCGTTGGCACGGTTGCCACTGGCCGCCGAGGTCGTCGACGCACTCGCGGTGCTACTGGAAGCCGAATGTCTGCATCGCGATAGCCTGGCCCAGGCCCGCCGGATCAAGCTCGCCAAGCTCGGCCAACCCGCTCATCCGGCAGACGTCGACGTGCGCACGTCGCGGGGCCTTGGCAAGAGCCGCTGGCAGCACTTGCTCAGTCTCAACTGGCTCAAACAACACCAGCACGTGCTGCTGATCGGCCCCACCGGCATCGGCAAAAGCTACCTGGCCTGTGCGCTCGCCAAAGCCGCGATTGATCACAAACAGTCGGTGCGCTACTTGCGCCTGCCGCGATTGGGCGAAGAACTCGCCCTTCTGCACGCTCAGGGGCGCATCGGCCACTGGCTGAAAACCCTTGGCCGTATCGATCTGCTGATCCTGGAAGATCTCGGGCTCGTCCCGCTTAGCGTGAGCTATCAACCGCTGCTGCTCGAACTGCTCGAAGATCGCCAGCAGCGCGGAAGTGTGATCGTCACCAGCCAGCTACCCATCAAGCTCTGGCATGGACAGTTCCAGGACCCAACACTCGCCGATGCCATCCTCGATCGGCTCGTGCACAACGCCGAACTGATCGAGTTGACCGGCGAATCAATGCGGAAAAAGGCACACCGCGCCGCTGCCAGCGGCGACAAATCCGACCCCGCCTCGTAGACTCCTCCCTCCACGCTCAACCAGCGTCCGTCACTGGCTTCCCATGGACCGGAACCGTGGCTTCCCATCGGCCGGAACGCTGGCTTCTCATGGGCGGAATATCCATGCCAGCCTCACGTCGGGATTTACTGAATTGATCGGTCACGGTTGTCCCGGCTCGATCCCCTTCCGGTCTCGTCAGGTGCAACGCGCGAATACCGCCT
>JAAFHE010000800.1 GCA_013298265.1 Lysobacterales bacterium
AGGCAAGCATCGAGCTTGTCCTCCTGCAGCGCGACCAGCCGGGTGACGAAACCCGCGCTCAGGAATTCCTGCAGCAAGGCCTCGCGCGGTTCGTCCCAGATCGGGTGCAGACACTCCAGGCCCAGCTCGGTACAGACGCTGCGGCACCAGACGCGGTGCGCTTCGAGATCGATGTCGCCGAACGCGACAGCCGTGACGCCGTCAACGTCGCGCAATTGCGCCAGCGCTGCGCTGAAATGTCGCCGGTAGTCAGTCTGGCTGGTCGCGACCTCGATCACGGGCACGCCGATCGCCGCAGTCTGTGCCTGCAGGACCTCGGGGCGCAGCCGGTGCGAGCGCGTGCGCGAACCGTCGTCGATCAACGTGGTGACCAGCGCAGCCGGCGGGCCATGCCGCTGCCACAGCCGCCACAGGCTCAGGGCCGAATCCTTGCCGCCGCTCCAGGACACCGCATAGCGCTGCTGCATCGCGTTCGCTCCGTCGAAAACGCTATGGAAGTTCCAAACAAGCCCCGGCACTACGGCGCTTGTACTCAGCACCAGAGCCGCACTCCGAGAACGCGTTCAAGGTTTCGCTGATTGGCCCGTACCCGGTGATCGCAACACGTCTCACTCGGCCACCTGCACGAACGAGGTCGCCGCCGTTTCGATACGGTTGCGCCCTAGCGCCTTGGCCCGGTAAAGCGCACCGTCGGCGCGCGTGACCAGGGTCAGTGCGTCCAGCTCCGGCTGCGGCACGAGCGCGGCGACGCCGATACTCAGCGTCAGGTGCGGGGCCGCACGCGAATACGCATGCGGCAGGGCGAGCTGGGCGATCGCGCGCGCGATGTGCGCGGCGACCTGCTGCGCGTCGGCCAATGTGCTTTGCGGCAGCAGCACGGCGAACTCCTCGCCACCGTAGCGCGCGGCGCAATCCTCGGCGCGGCCCAGCGCCTGGCTCAGCGCGCGCGCGACCTGGCGCAGCGCGTCGTCGCCGGCGAGATGGCCATAGCCGTCGTTGTAGCCCTTGAAGTCATCGATATCGAGCAGCAGCAGCGCAATCGGATAGGCATGCCGCTGCGCCCTGCCCCATTCGGCGGCCAGCGCGGCATCGAAGCGGCGCCGGTTGGCGATGCCGGTGAGTCCGTCGCAGTGCGACAGGTGCTCTAGCTGCCGATTCGCCTCACGCAAGCGCAGATTAGCCTGGCCGAGCGCGGCGGATTTCTCCTCGACGAGGCGATTGGTCTCGCGCAGCCGTTCGTTCGTCGCGGCCAGATGCACCGCGCCGGCGACCTGATCGGCGAGCGCAGCCAGCATCTGCCGATTCGCTTCGCCAAGCGCAGCGGGATCGGCCGCCTCGAGATTGAGCAGGCCGACGAATTCGCCACGCACGCGGATCGGCAGCACGTATTCGGTCGTAACGGCAGGATTGCCGAGCACATAGTCCGGATCGCCGATGACGTCGGCGACGTACTGCGCCTGGCCGGTGCGGAACGCGCGGCCGACGACCCCGAGCGTCGCCGGCCAGTCGCCACCGCCACGGCCGTCGAACACGGAGGTGCCGGCATGCGCGCTCAAGCGCAGGCGGTCGGGGCTTGAGCCGGCCAGCAGCACGCCGACCGACTCCAATGCGAAACGTTCGCACAGGAACTGCGCGATGCGCAGCAGTACTTCGTCAAGCCCCTCAGCATCGATTGCCGTGCGGGACAACTCGCTGAGCATGCCAAGCAGTTCCACGCGCTGACGCTGCTCGCTGTAGAGGCGCTCGGCAACGAACATGCCCGCAAGCTGGTCGGCGATCGTTTCGAGCAGGTCGATCTCCTCGGCGAACGCGTCGCAGCGTGTGGCTTCGGCGTTGATGACGCCCATGACCTCGCCGTTGTGGCGCATCGCCACGCAGAGTTCCGAACGCACGCCCGGCAAGGTTTCCACGTAGTTCGTGTGCTGCCTGACATCGGCGACATAGAGCGTCTGGCCGCTGGCCGCCACTTCGCCAACCACGCCGCTGCCCAGGTCCCGCGCATAGCCGACATGGATCACGCTGGGAATATCCGTCGCCAGTGCTTCACAGCGGAAGCGCCCTTCGCGCAGATCGATCGAGGCACAGGCCACGAACTCGCAGTGCAGGTGTTCCTGCAGCAGCCGCACGATCAGTTGCAGACGCGCAGGTATGGTCAGATTCTCGGCAACGATGCGGGCAATACGGTGGATCAGCGCGAGCTGGCGCGCTTCGCGCTCGCGCGGATGGCGAGCGGGTTCGCGATGATCGAGCTGCGGCATCGCGCGCGTCTCGTGGCGAGTTGCAGCGAGTCTAGCAAGTATTGCGCCGGCCTCGACCGGCCCGGCCCGGCCCGGCGCACCGCTAGGCGCGCGCGTCCCATGCAGCGCTGCCGATGCGGTCAGCGATGCCGGCGCCGCAACTCCTCGATCGCCGCAGCCAGCGGCAGCCCGCGCGCGCGAAGCAGCACGGTGAGATGGAACAGAAGGTCGGCTGCTTCGCCGACCAGCGCCGCGTCGTCCTGCGCCACGGCAGCAAGCGCGGTTTCCACGCCTTCCTCGCCGACCTTCTGTGCGATGCGGCGCAGGCCGCTGTCGAACAGTCGGGTCGTATAGCTGCCCGCG
>JAAFHE010000801.1 GCA_013298265.1 Lysobacterales bacterium
GCGTGGTCGGCGAGGCGAGCAATGCGTTGGTGGCGTACCTGGCGTGCGTCTCGCGCAAGCTCGATAAGCCGCTGGCGGTGCTGATCCAGTCGACGAGTGCGGCGGGCAAGTCGACGCTGATGGATGCGCTCTTGGCGCTGATGCCGGAAGCCGAGCGTGTGCACTACTCGGCGATGACGGGGCAGAGCCTGTTCTACCTCGGCGAAACCAGCATGAAGCACAAGATCCTGGCGATTGCCGAGGAAGAAGGCGTGCGCCAGGCGGCGTATGCGTTGAAAGTGCTGCAGAGCCAGGGCGAGCTGACGATTGCGAGCACGGGCAAAGACCCGGCGACGGGGCAGCTCGTGACGCAGGAATACCGGGTCGAAGGGCCGGTGATGCTGTTCCTGACGACGACGGCGATCGACGTCGATGAAGAACTGTTGAATCGCTGTCTGGTGTTGACGATCAACGAGAGTCGCGAGCAGACGGCGGCGATCCAGGCCCGGCAGCGCAAGGCGCGCACGCTGGATGGCTTGTTGGCCAAGGCGATGAGCGACGCGGTGCTGGCGGCGCATCGCGCCGCGCAAGTGCTGTTGCGGCCGTTGGCCGTGGTGAATCCGTTTGCCGAGCAGCTGACGTTCGCGAGTGATCGCGTGCGCTTGCGGCGCGACCACGCGAAGTATCTGGCGCTCATCGACAGTATTGCGCTGCTGCACCAGTACCAGCGGCCGATCCGCTCGGTGGTGCATGCGGGCAAGGTCATCGAGTACGTCGAGGTGACGGCGCAGGATATTGCGCTGGCGAATCATCTGGCGCATGAGGTGCTGGGCCGCTCGCTGGATGAACTGCCGCCGCCGACGCGGCGGGTGCTGAGCCAGGCGATCGATTACGTGCAGGCGCGAGCCGCAGCGCAGCGCATCGATCGCGCTGCGGTGCGCTTCACGCGGCGCGAACTGCGCGAAGCGATCGCTCTGAGCGAAAAGCAACTACGCGTGCATCTGGATCGGCTCGTGGAGCTGGAATACGTGCTGGCGCATGCGGGTCGCAACGGGCAGCGCTTCGTGTATGAACTGGCGTTCGACGGTGATGCGGCCAGCGATGCGCCGCAGGTGATCGGGCTGGCGGCGTTGGATGCGGGTACGACGACGAACCTCGTGGTCGATGGCGATGACCGCGTGCATCGCTCGTGGCCTGCTCGTGGTGACGTCGTGGCCAGCTCGTGCAGCGATGAAATCCCGCGCAGCGCGAGTGCTGACGCGGTTCCTGCTTCGTTGGTCGCGGCGGGTGAAGCAACTGCACGTCGGCGCAAAGCGTCATCGTCGCATCGTAACGGTGCGTCGTACTCGGGCGGTGTGGTGCAGGTGGAGCACTGAGGTGGCGCGGCGAGGGGAATACGGTGAGCGGCGGCAGGCGCTGGCGCATCCGGCGGATCCGGACAGCGTGGCGGCGTGGATCGTGCGCTACCTGCAGGCGCAGCAGGTGCGAGGGTTGAGGGTGGGATCGCTGGACAGCTATCGGCGTGATCTGAGCGCGTTCGAGAGTTGGTGCCGTGAGCGGGCGATTGTGCGTCCGGGTGAGATCGGCAAACCGATGCTGGAGCGGTATCAGCGGCATCTGTTCTATTGGCGCAAGGCGAACGGAGAGCCGCTGACGTTGCAGCGGCAGAGCGTGATGCTGGCGCGGGTGCGCGGGTGGTTCCGCTGGCTGGTACGGCAGAACGCGGTGATGGCCAATCCGGCCAGTGATCTGGAGATGCCGCGTGTGCCGCGGCGCATCTTGCCGGAGGCGCTGTCGCAAGCGGAAGCCGAAGCGCTGCTGGCGGCGTTCGATCTGGCGGACAAAGCCGGTGTGCTGGGGCGCGCGATGGGCGAGGTGTTCTACGCGACGGGGATACGGCGGGTGGAGTTGTGCGAGCTGGATCTGTTCGACGTGGACGCAGGGCGCGGGGTGTTGCATGTGCGCTGCGGCAAAGGTCACAAGGCGCGCATGGTGCCGCTGGGCGAGCGGGCGTTGGCGTGGTTGCAGCGGTATCTGTGCGAGGTCAGGCCGGTGTTCGTGCACGACCCGAAAGACCGGGCGCTGTTCATCAATGAGCGGGGCGTGCGGGTAACGACGAGCGGGGTGGGCGACCGGATCGACCAGGCCAAGCGGCGCGCCGGGATCACCAAGCGAGGTGCGTGTCATCTGCTGCGTCATACGGCCGCGACGCTGATGCTGGAGAACGGCGCTGACGTGCGTTACATCCAGGAGTTCCTCGGGCATGAATCGCTGACGACTACGCAGATTTACACGCATGTATCGATCACGCAGTTGAAAGCGGTGCATGCGGCGACGCATCCGGGAGCGAGGCTAGCGCGTCGAGCTGACACGCTAGCGGCGGAGTCGGAGGGGTCTGCAATCATGATGGCAGACTCGGACGCCGAGGCGGGCTGACGCTGAAATCCCCGCAGCAATCGCTGCTTCGTGGCATCGGACGCAGGACGCGCTTCGCACGGTCAGCGCGGCACACGGACAGAGTTACCGCCACCTGACCGCCGTCACGGTGCGTGCATGCGCTACGCTCCTCAGTCGTTCCCTCCTTCGTCGCTGCGCTCGGCACGCACCGCGCCGGCT
>JAAFHE010000819.1 GCA_013298265.1 Lysobacterales bacterium
GGCGCGAACGTCACGCCCTGCAGCGCACCAGCGCGATGCGTGTTGAGATAGGCCACGTGCGCCAGCGGGCTCGCGATTAGCTGTTCCAGCACCGCGAGACCCGCGGCCGGATCGATCGCGCTCATGCCGGCCTGGACCAACCAGTTCTGGAAACTCGGCATCGCACTTGCCACACCCGTGCTCGCCCAGTAGCCCCAGTCGATGACCTTGACCGCGCAGCCGAGGCGTTCACGCACCTGCGTCGCATACGCGTCGACAAACGTGCTGCCCGCGGCGTAGTTACTCTGCCGCCGTGTCTTCTCCAGCGCCTGGATCGACGAGAACCACACGACGAAATCCTGTACCGCACCGGCGAACGCCTCGACGAGGCGCACGCTGACGTCGACCTTGGCCGACAGCCCCGCGCGGAAACGTTCCGCACTCATCTGCGCGAGTTCGCTGCCGCCCATGACGAGCGCCGCGTGCACGACGCCGTGAATCACGCCGTGGCGAGCGACGATGCGGTCGCGCGCAGCCTGCAGCGCGGTGGCATCGCGCGCATCGACCGCGAGGTATTCCGGTGCTTCGCCCCACTGCGCGAGGTGTTCCTGCTGCCCACGGATCGCCGCATCGGCTTCACGCCGGCCGAGCCAGATCACGCGCGCCTGGTAGTGCCGGATCAGATGCTCGGTCAGCACCGCACCGACGCCACCGGCTCCGCCGATGACGACGTAGACGCCGCCCTGCCGGTACACAGGCTGCGTCGGCGCCGGCAGCGTACAAGGCACGCAGACCGGGCCGTACCAGCGGCCGCCGCGCAACGCGCGGCCGTTGCCGTCCGGATCCGGCGCATGCTGCAAACCGCTACCGATGAGCGCAGTGCGCTCGGCAGCCGTCTCCGCATCGAACAACCGCACCTGCCACGTCGGCCGCTCCTTCGCCGCGCTGCCGATCAGACCCCAGATGCTCGCCTGCGTCGCGTCGATCGCCTCGCCCGGCACGACGGCCTGAGCGAGCTGCGTGATCACGCTCAGCGCGAGCGGACGCTCGCCGTAGCCAGCACGCAGCAGCGCCTGCAACAACAGCAGACCTCGCAGCACACCGCGCTCCTGACCCGCGATGACCGCATCGGCGGACGCGTCGAGCTGCGCCGGCGGCGCACACCAGACCAGCGTGTCGACGACGTCGGCGGACAACTGCTCGGCGAGCGATTCGACCGTCGCGTCGTTGATATCGATGACGGTCGCGTCGGGATACTGCAAGCGCAGCGTCGTATGCCGGCGCGTATCGTCGTCGATGACGAGCAGGCGGCCCTTTGCCGCGGCGCGCACGCTGGCCGCGTGGGCCGGCAGCAGGCTCCACTGCGGCACGAGCGTCAGCGCGCCGACGAGATCGTCGGCCGGCAGTGCTGGCGTCACGGACGCCGCCTGCGCAGCGACCGCGGTCTCTGCTGCAGTCGGAACACAGGGAATGATCGACTCGGTCGGCACGGCGGTCGCCGGCATCACCGGTGCCGCTGCCACCCAGTAGCGCTGCCGCACGAACGGATAGGTCGGCAGCGACACGCGGCCGAAACCGCCATCGGCCAGCACGGACGCGTAGTCCAGCGCATAGCCTTGCACGTAGAGGTCCGCCAATACGGCAAGTTTCTGCCTATAATCCGCGGCCGTCAGATCACATTCGACGCAGGCCGCAAGACAGGCCTGGCCGTGGTCCCTGAGCGCCGCGCGTTCGCGCGTGCGCTTGTCCTTGTCCTTGAGTTCGCCGACGAACACCGACTCGCCGGCCGTACCCGCGAGCCAGCGTGACAGCGCTGCGGTCAGCGCAGTGCGGTCGGGCACAACGCAGGCCAGCCGGTGCGCGAAATGCTTACGCCCCGCGAGCAGCGTGTAGGCGATATCACCGAGCGCAAGTGCCTCATCGCGTGCAACGCGAGCGAGCAGGCGCTCGGCCTGCGCGCGCAGCTGGTCGGCCGTGCGCGCCGATAGCGCTATCAGGTATTCCGGCCGCGACGCGCGGTCGCGGTCGCGTGGCGGCGCTTCCTCAATGACGAGATGCGCATTCGTGCCGCTGAAGCCGAACGAACTCACCGCCGCGAGACGGCGCTGCCCCGGCTGCGACCGCCACAGCTGAAGTGTGGTGTTGACGTAGAACGGACTGCCGTCGAAATCGATATGACCGTTGCCCGTCGCGAAATTCAGCGACGCCGGCATCTGCGCGTGCTGCAGCGACAGCAGCACCTTGATCACGCCGGCCACGCCGGCGGCGGCGGCGGCATGGCCGAGGTTGGTCTTCACCGAACCGATCGCGCAGAACTGCCGCTCGCTCGTATAGCGACGGAACGCCTTGGTCAGCGCCTGGAATTCGATCGGATCGCCGAGCTTGGTGCCGGTGCCGTGCGCCTCGATCAGCGAGATCCGCGACGGATCGATGCCGAAGGTCTCGTAGACCTGACACTCCAGCCGCTCCTGCGACAGCGCGCTCGGCGCGATGATGCCGTTGGTCGTGCCGTCCTGGTTGATGCCGCTGCCGCGAATGACGCCATAGATCTGGTCGTGCGCGGCG
>JAAFHE010000802.1 GCA_013298265.1 Lysobacterales bacterium
GGGCGGGTACGTCAACTCGGTACAACGTCGGCGATACGCTGTCTCCAGCGCAGGCGAACTTCGGGAACCGACTAGGGCGCACGTTGCCGGTGGCCGACCTGCCGCCGAACCGCTGGGGCTTGTACGCGATGCATGGCAATGTCTGGGAATGGTGCAGGGACGGAAGGCGTGATTACGCCGCTGCCGCAGTGGTGGACCCGGAGGGTCCACAGGATTCGCGCCGTGCCGTGCGCGGCGGCTCGTGGATCGACGACGCGCGGAGCGCGCGCTCGGCGTATCGCCACGCTCACCACGGGTCGGATCGCCTCGTCCATCTGGGCTTTCGCTGGTGCCTGAGGTCGTCCGGATGAGGCGGGCAAGCGGAGCTTGCCCGGCAGGGCAGCCCGGAGGGCTGCCAGCGCGCGGGCGGAGCCCGCGCGACGCGAAATGGGCAATTCATGCGGGTGTCCTTGACTGCGGCGGTCGCGGCGGGGCTCCACGAATGGTTTCCCGAATTCGCTCCGGGATGCGTGTCGACGCGCTAGCCCGCCTTTCTTGCACCCGTTCGTAGCGAGGCCGTCGAGACGCCGTCCTGATGCGTGCCGCGGACTTCCGACCACAAACAGTCGCTACGTCGAACCGAGGCCGGGCAGGCTCTCAAGCCGCAGCAAGACCGAATGGCACTGACTTAAGCCCCGTCATCCCCGCGTACGCGGGGATCCAGCGCCTTTGCTGGATCGAAAAGGCTGGATTCCCGCCTACGCGGGAATGACGAAAATCGGGATACTGCGCTTAAGTCAGTGCCATTCGCAGCACGACCGGATGGTTCTCGCAGAGTGCTTGCACGCGCCGATCGGCTCGAGTCGCTTATTGCACAAAGCCTGCAATGCCCGGCAAGGCCTGCGCCAACAAAGCGCGAACATTCTGATCCAGCGATTCGTTGCCTGAGCGTGCGGCCATCGCGCGGCGTCGACGCCGTTGTCGAATACCCACCGCGAGCAACCGACGTCGGTGCGCTGTATTCTCGATGGCGATGCCAGTCGACGGAGCCGTTGATCGCATGAACCAAGCACTGCAAGACCGCATCGGACAACTCCGCCGCGCGCGCGATGAAGGCCTGATCGATCAGGGGACCTTCGACGCCGCCGTCGCCGCCATGTCCGCCCAGCTCGCCGGTAGCGGTGCCATTGCGCAAGGCCAGGACGCGCTCGCCGTGGGCGCGGGCGGTGTCGGCATCGGTGGCGACAACCACGGACCCATCAATCTTGGCCTGCTGATCCAACAAGGCACAAAACCCGGCGCCAGCGAATCGGACCTGCGCCGCGCGTATCTGGCGCGCATCCTCCGCCAGGCGAACCAATTGCCGCTGTTCGTCGGCGATGGCGACAACGCGCAATTGCAGCTTTCTGCCGTCTACACCGCGCTGCTCACCGCGCGCAGCGAGGAAGACCTGCTTCGCGACCCTGCGGCATCGTCTCGCCGTGCAGCATACGATCACGACGCCAAGCGCCTCTCGGCGCTCGACGTGCTCGATGCCGAACGCCAGCTTGTGCTGCTCGGCGGGCCGGGCAGCGGCAAGAGCACGTTCGTAAACTTCGTGGCGCTGGCCATGGCCGGCGAGCTGCTCGAACACCCGTCCGGCCCCAATCTGGCCACCCTCATCAGGCCGCCGCCCGGCGGTGAACAGGCCGGCGAATCCGCAGCGCCGCAACGCTGGACCCACGGTGCGCTGCTGCCGGTGCTGATCACGCTGCGCGACTTCGCGAGCCAGTTGCCAAAGGCCGGCGAAGCAACGAACGCCCGGACCGTGTGGAACTTCGTTTGTGGACAACTCGAAAAAGCCGCGCTCGGCGAGTACGGGCCCCATCTGTATCAGACGCTGATGAAGCACGGCGGATTGATCCTGCTGGACGGCCTCGATGAAGTGCCCGAAGCGCAGACGCGCCGCAAGCAAATCAAACAGGCGGTGCAAGATTTCGCCGCTTCCTTCGGGCGCTGCCGCTTTCTGGTCACTTCGCGCACCTATGCGTACCAGAAGCAGGAATGGAAGCTCGACGGTTTTGCCGAAGTGCAGTTGCAGCCGTTTACGCCGCAACAATGCAACGGCTTTGTCGATGCGTGGTACGCGCATATGGTGGACCTGCAGCGCTTGACCGCCGCGAATGCCGCTCATCGCGCTGGTCTGCTGAAACAAGCAATCGAGCGCAATGCGCGCCTGCGCGGCCTGGCAGAACGTCCACTGCTGCTTACGCTGATCGCGCAACTGCAAACCGAGCGACAGGGCTCGCTGCCGGAAAAACCGGAGGAGCTTTACGATAAAGCCGTGGAGATGCTGCTCGACCGGTGGGAACGCACCAAAGTCAGTGTCGATGAGAACGGCGTGGAGGTCATCGAGCCCAGCCTCGGCGAATACCTGAACGCGGACCGCGATGCGATCCGGCGCCAGCTCAACCGGCTGGCTTTCGAAGCGCACCAGGGCCAGGAAACGCAAGCCGACACCGCCGACATTCCTCAGGAGAAAGTCATCCTGGCGCTGCTGCGTGCCAGTGGCGATCGCGAGCCCAATCTCACACTGCTGCAGCGCTACCTGAGCCAGCGCGCTGGCCTGCTG
>JAAFHE010000803.1 GCA_013298265.1 Lysobacterales bacterium
GCGAAAGAAGCCGCGCTCGAGGATATGGCCGAGGCGGCCAAGGACCTCGGCGCGAACGCGGTCGTCGGCATCGATTTCGACTACGAGACCATCCAGATCAAGGAAGGCGGCGACATGCTCATGGTTACGGTGACCGGCACCGCCGTAGTCACGGGCTGATTCGCGATCCATGCATCCGGCACTGTCTGTCATCTTCTTCACCACCCTGTCGGGCGCCGGCTACGGGCTGCTCGCCCTGCTGGGCGCCGGCATCGCGCTCGGCTGGTGGCCGCGCGGCTTCTGGCCGACCGCCGCACCGCTGGCGCTCGGCACGGTTCTCGTGAGCATTGGCCTGCTCGCCTCGACTGCGCACCTCGGCCAGCCGCTGCGCGCCTGGCGCGCGCTCAGCCAATGGCGCAGTTCCTGGCTGTCACGCGAAGGCGTGGCCTCGGTGCTGACCTATCTGCCCGTGCTCGCGCTGTTCACAGGCCTGCTGTCCCGCGCGGAAACGCCGCATTGGCCGCTGCCGCTGCGCGTCGCCGGCGCGCTGCTCCTCCTCGGCGCCATCGCAACGGTGTTCTGCACCGCGCGCATCTACTCGAGCCTGCGCACGATCCCGGCCTGGCACAACGCCTGGGTCGCACCGGCCTATCTGCTGTTCGCAGCCTATTCGGGCGGTCTGTGGCTGTGGCTGCTGGGCGCGCTGCAGCAGCGCAGCGACGCGATCGAATGGAATCACCTTGGCCTGCCGCCCTGGCTGCTCGCCGGCGTAGTGCTCTGCGCGATGCTCGCGACGCTCGTGAAGCTGCTGTACTGGCGCCACATCGACACGGCCGCGCCACTGGCCAGCGCGGAAAGCGCGACAGGGCTGGGCGGCTTCGGCACAGTCAGCGCGTTCGAGCGCCCGCACACTGAGCAAAATTACATTACGAAGGAAATGGGATTTGTTCTGGCGCGGCGCCATTCGACCCAGCTACGCGTATTCGGCCTGGTCGCTGGGCTGGGACTGCCGCTGCTCTGCATCATCGCGGCGATCACCTGGCTTTCTCTCACACCGGCGCTGGCGCTGCTCGCGTTGCTGCTGGGCAGCCTGGGCATCTTCGCTGAGCGCTGGCTGTTCTTCGCCGAAGCGCGGCACGTTGTAAACCTTTATTACGGCGCGCCGCGAATTTAGCGAAATTCGGCACTATACGGGCCTGTACGAAGCGGGCCACCCCACCGGTTCAGACCGGATTCAATTCGCCGCCGTAGTATCCCGCGCTCGTTTGACCGCGTTACGACCTGCGCGCCGACGCTCCCGATTTTTTGTCATTTAAGAAGGGTGAACCCCATGAAGAAGCTCCTGCTTGCCGCCGTACTCGCCGCTCCGCTCGTTGCCTCCGCCGATGGCGGCTGGGCGGGCTCTGGCGAACTCGGCTTCGCCGCTTCGCGCGGCAATTCGAAATCCGAAAACCTCAACGCCAAGATCAATTTCAGCAAGGAAGACGATGTCTGGAAGGACAACTTCTACCTGACCGCGCTGCGCTCCAAGGGCAACAGCACGAGCATCCAGACCATCAACGGCGTGCCGACCGCCGTCACGCGCTACGACTACACCGCGAACCGCTACGAAGCGGGCGCCTCGGCCGGCTACAAGTTCGACGAACGCAGCTATCTCGTCGGCGCGCTGCGCTACGAGAATGACGACTTCTCCCCGTTCACCTATCAGGCCGTCCTGTCGCTCGGCTACGGCTATACCGCGATCAAGAACGAACGCACCGAGCTATCGTTCGAAATCGGCCCGGGCTACAAGCGCTTCGAACCGATCCTGACCCGCGAAACCGAATCCGACATCGTCGGCCGCGGCCTGATCAGCTTCAAGCACCGTTTCAACGAAAACACCGGCTTCGAGAACACCTTGCTGGTCGAAGCGGGCTCCGACAACACGTTCTATCAGAACGACTCGGGCCTCGTCGTCAACATGAACAAGACGCTCGCGCTCAAGCTCGGCTACCAGATCCGCCACAACACCGACGTCTCGCCGGGCACGAAGAAGACCGATCAGCTGATGACCACGAACCTGGTCTACAATTTCTGATATTTATCAAGGTATAGAAAACAAAAACGGGCCTTAAGGCCCGTTTTTGTTGGCGCCTGTGCGAACGCGGATCAATGCCCCAGCATTTCGCCCGCGCCCTGGTCGAGCAGCAACTGCGCGACGTGCTCGCCGAGCTGCTGTCCCGCGTCGAGCGGCCCGGTCGCCGAGGCGCGCAGCAAGCGGCCGCTGGCGGCGTCGCCGACGAGGCCAGTAAGCTCCAGTCCGAGTTCGATCTCGCGGCAGTAGCCGGCGATCGGCACGCTGCAGTTGCCGTGCAGGCGCCGGTTCATGGCGCGCTCCGCGCCTGTGCAGCGCGCGCTGTCGATGTCGTCCAGCGGCAGCAGCCACTGCAGCGTGGTGCGGTCGCCGCTGCGGTATTCAACCGCGATCGCGCCCTGCGCGACGGCCGGAACCCAGTGTGGCGGCTCGAGCCGGCAGGCGATGCGCGCGGCAAGCCCGAGGCGCTCAAGGCCGGCGCAGGCAAGAATGATGGCGTCGTAGTTCCCCGCATCGAGCTTGCCCAGGCGCGTGCCG
>JAAFHE010000804.1 GCA_013298265.1 Lysobacterales bacterium
GCATCATCTGCGTCGCGGTGATGACGACGCAGTTGCGCAGCAGCGCTTCGCGGATGATCTTCTTCTGCAGGCCCGGCAGTTCCGCATCGCCGATCTCCACGCCGAGATCGCCACGCGCGACCATGACCGCGTCGGAGGCGTCGATGATCTCGCCGAGCACGTCGATCGCCTCGGCGCGCTCAATCTTCGCAACCAGCGCGCCCTGCCCCGCGGCGGCGCGCAGCAGGCGGCGCGCCTCGTTCATGTCGTTGGCGCTCTTGGCGAAGGATACGGCGAGGAAATCGGCGCCGATCTCGGCCGCGAGCTTGATGTCGGCGCGGTCCTTGTCGCTGAGCGCGGCGATGGACAAGCCACCACCGAGCCGGTTGAGGCCCTTGCGGTCCGACAGCGCGCCGCCGTACAGCACCTGGCAGCGCACTTGACTCTCGACCACGTCGAGCACGGCCAGCGAGATCAGGCCGTCATCGAGCAGCAGCGTGTCGCCGGCCTTCACGTCGTTGGGCAGTCCGAGATAGCTGACGCCGACGCGCGTTTCGTCGCCGGGCGCCGCGTCGGCGCGACAGTCGAGTACGAACGGCTGGCCCGGCTCGAGCACAATGCGGCCCTTGGCGAATTTCTCGATGCGGATCTTCGGTCCCTGCAGGTCGGCAAGGATGCCGACTTCACGCCCCACCGCCTCGGCGGCCTCGCGCACTTCCTTGGCACGCCGCACATGATCGGCGGCCGCGCCGTGCGACAGGTTGAGGCGGACGATGTCGACGCCCTCTTCGATGATGCGCTTGAGCATGCCGGGAGCGTCGGTGGCTGGGCCGAGGGTCGCGATGATCTTGGTGCGGCGGGTCTGCATGGGTCTGCTGTTCTTTGTCGTTTGTCGGATCTGCTCAAAGCTAGCACAAGCAACCGCCGCGTTTTCGCTCAGCGCGGCGCGGAACCCAGCGTGCGTTCGAGTACCGCGACGAGGCGTGCGGCGGCTTGCTGCAAACGCTCCTCGGCGACCGGCCGTTCGCGCGCGAGCCAGTCGTCGTCGATGGTGTCGCCGTCCGGATAGA
Organism: Lysobacterales bacterium; assembly: GCA_013298265.1. GTDB lineage: Bacteria > Pseudomonadota > Gammaproteobacteria > Xanthomonadales > Rhodanobacteraceae > Tahibacter. The sequence goes on from JAAFHE010000804.1 coordinate 1,050, forward strand.
CACCGCCATCGCGCACGATGCGACAGGACTCCTCGGCCCACTGCGCCGGATCACCGGCGTCGGTGGCTGGCTTCAGGCCGGGGCCCAGTCGCGCGGCATAGTCGGGCCAGCGCAGGTCGGCCGACTTCAGCAGCAGCGAATCCCAGACCGCATGCAGGTTCCAGTTTTCGCGGCCGTAGCGAAGCTGTACCGAGTTGGCGCCCTTGTCACGGCGGAAGCTCGCATGCAGCGGCTGGTGCGCATCGGCGATGAAGTGCGACAGGAAGCGCAGGGCGTCAGCGCGTTCGGCACGCGGCCGCGAGCGGTCGGCCAGTGTCTTTTCGTAGCGTTCGATCGCCGCCACCACGCATTCGCCCTTGCGGCAGTCGCGCTGCGGCACATAGCTGCACTGGACGCTGGAAAAATTTACATAGTGCATTTTTCCTGTCGCGCGGAAGCGCGCCGGATCGGTGTCGCGCAGATCGTCGGCCCAGATCGCGATATCGACGAGCGTGCTTTCGTCGTCGGGCTGGAGCAGGTTGCGCACCTCGCGCCGCACCGGCTCGGACAAGCGCTCCTGGGCCATGCCGGCGACGATGCGATGCCCCAGCGGCCCCCAGGCCAGCACAGGCGTTGTCATGAACGCGGTTGCGATGAACAGGACGGCGGCGTAACGGCGGCGCGGGGGCATGCGACTCTCCTCGGGGCAAGCACGCGAGTCTGCCACAGCGGTCGCCGTGCCTACGGCGTCTTCAGCGGCAGGCGCAGGTAGGACACGCCGTTTGCGTCGGGCGGCGGCAGCCGGCCGGCGCGGATGTTCACCTGCAGCGCCGGATACAGCAGCCGCGGCACCGGCAGGGTCGCGTCGCGCTGGCGGCGCAGCGCAACGTAGTCGGCTTCCGGCGTATCGCGGCGTAGCTGCGCATTGCCGCTGCGCTGCTCGACCAGGTCGACCATCTCGCGGGGTTCGGCGTCGCGCGGCGGGTAGTCGTGGCACAGGAACACGCGCGTCGCGGCAGGCAGGTCGTACAGGCGCTGGATGGACCTGAACTGCAGCGCCGCGTCACCGCCCGGGAAATCGCAGCGGCCGGTTCCGGCCGCCGGCGAGAACAGGGTGTCGCCGACGAAGACCGCATCGCCGATGCGGTAGCTCATGCCGTCGCTGGTATGGCCGGGTGTGGCCAGCGCCTCGATCTCCAGGCCACCGAGCGCGAGGCGCTCGCCATCAGCGATCAGGTGATCGAAATCCGCGCCGTCGGCGGCGAAGTCCTCACCCAGCGCGAACACCGCCTTCCAATGCCGCTGCACCGCCACGATGCCCGCGCCGATCCCACTGCGCGCCGGATGGCCTTCATCGCGCAGCTCGCGGCGCAGCCAGTCGGTCGCGGTCAGGTGATCCGCATGGGCATGGGTTTCGAGCAGCCATTCCACGCGCAGCCGGTGCGCATGCACCGCGGCCAGGATGGCCTGGACCGACTCGGCGCAGACACGGCCCGAAGCCGGATCGAAGTCGAGCACCGGATCAATGATCGCCGCCGCCGTGCCGTCGCCGTCGCTGACGA
>JAAFHE010000805.1 GCA_013298265.1 Lysobacterales bacterium
GATTGATTGGCGGTTGTTTGCTATGGAGCAACGACTTGCAAGAGCAGATCGCACTCGATGATTGCTTCCTCGACGGAGCGTTCGAACTTGCCGGGCGCGTGATAGATCCCTTGGCGGGCACAGCGACTTGGCAAGGGCAGACTGAACACTTGCGCCGCAAGCAACTGGAAGTGCTTGCGTTGTTGGCCAACGCGAGGGGCGAATGCGTTCCTCGCCAGCAGTTTCTGAAGCTCGTCTGGTCTGACAATGCGCTGGTAGGCGAGCGCGGCCTGAACGATACGATCTGCGCGTTGCGAAAATCGTTGCGCGATGAAGACGACGTGCAGCCCCTGATCCGAACGATTCCAAGACGGGGCTATCAGCTTTCGTGCACTGCGCGGCTGCTGTCATGCTCGGGTTCGCTATCGCTTGCACATGGACGGCCGATTCCCGGTAAGCCCGGCTGGCAGCTAGCGAAGCGGCTGGGAGAGTCGCCGGTCGCCGCTACCTGGCTGGCTGAGCAACCCGCACAGAGACTGACCTGCGTGGTGCGTTTCTGCCAATCTCAACAGTACTTGCGCCGCGTGCAGCGTGAAGTCACGTTGCTGCGCTACCTGCGTGAATCGCTGGTGGGCTGTCCGCGTATCGTTCGCATCATCGATTGGCGGCTGGCCGAACCTCCCTACTACCTCGCCATGGACTTCGTTTCGGGCGGAAGCCTGGCCACGTGGGCGAAGACGGCGGAAGTGCTGCAGCGCCTGTCTATCGCGGAGCGACTGCAACTCATCAGCGATCTGGCCGAGGCGCTGACTGCCGTCCATTCGGCCGGGGTCGTTCATCGAAACCTGGATGCCAGTAGTGTCCTCATTGAACTTTCCGAGCCCCGGCCTCGCGCCAAGCTGGGCGGCTTTGGTCGCGGTGAGTTGAACGATAGGCATCGGTTGAGTCAGCTTGCGATCACGGCAGCCGGGTTGGATGCGGTTGCTCCAGAAGCGTTTTCCCATCAGCACTATCTCGCCCCGGAACTGCACCTGGGAGGCCAGCCTACATTCGACTCCGACGTCTACGCCCTGGGCGTCTTGATGTTGCAGATCGCGGGCGCAGACCTGGAGCTCGGTCCTGCCGCCGCACACCGCCCTCTGCACTCCAGCGAATTGGCCGAGCTGGTGAGTGCCTGCCTGGCCGAAGCAGGTTCCCGCCCCAGTGCGAAGAACGTTTCGGCTCGAATCCAGCCATTGCTATCGGGAGATGCCCTTGAACCCGAGGGCGAAGACGAACCCGAAGTCGATGAGGTCGCCTCGTCGAGTACTGCGACGAGCGCCGAGCAGCCTGATCGTTCGGAGTTCGCCCACCGGTACCTCATTACCCGCAGGCTGGGCGAGGGTGGCATGGGTACGGTCTATCTCGCCGAGCAACGCGAGCCCGTGCGACGGCAGGTAGCCATCAAGATCGGTCGCGAAGGCACGGACGAGGCCCTGGTGCTGGCCACATTCGAGCGTGAACGGCAGGCGCTTGCGTGCTTGAACCATGTGAACGTGCCGACCATCTTCGATGCCGGGTTCACGGCCTCGGGGCGGCCGTACATTGCCAGGGAGTACGTGAACGGACTCGACCTGCTGAGCCACTGCAATCAATCCAGGTCGAGCATCCGGGAAAGAATCCGCTTGTTCTGCCAACTCTGCGATGCGGTGACGCACGCACATCAGCATGGATTGATTCACAGGGACATCAAGCCGGCGAACATTCTGGTTCGCTCGCAAGGAGCCGAACCACCGCAGGTGAAAGTCATCGACTTCGGGGTGGCGAAATCGTTTCAGCCCGCGCCCGAGGAACTGGAGATCGAACTCCAATTGAGCGCAAGCGTGGGAACTCCGCTCTATTGCAGCCCGGAACAGCTGTCGGATCGTGGCGCGGCGGTTGACACCCGCTCCGACCTGTATTCCCTGGGTGTGGTGCTGTTCGAACTCCTGGCGGGTGTCACTCCCTATTCTCCCGAAGCCCTGGCGTGCCTGTTGCACCCGGAATCCAGCCCGGCAGCAAGCCTGCCTGCGCTACCGGGCATGGCCGAGTGCCTGAGCCGGATGAGCCCGCCACAGCGGCGCGAGCTTGCGCAAGCGCGCGCGATCAACCCGGATGTGCACCTGAATCAGGTGAGTGGCGATCTTGGCTGGATCGTCGAGAAGTGTCTGCGTAGGGAAGCGGCACAGCGTTACAGCGCCGTACTGGACTTGCGTCGGGATCTGGAGCTTTGGCTGGAGGCCCGCCTCATCGAAGCCGGACCCGGAGCCGTCCGCTATCGCCTCGGAAAGTGGGTGCGGCGGCATCGGATGGCGGCGGGTCTGATGGTTCTGATGCTCGTCTGTACCGGGATCGCCGCGGTGGTCGGATTCACTCGCGTGGCGCTTTCGCTCGCAGAGACACAGCGGCGCCTCAACGAAGCGGAGGCCGCTGCCGACTTCCGGATTGGACAGATCCGCTCTCTGGACCCGACGCATCTGGCGCTGGATTTACGCGAAGAGTTGGCAAAGAAACTCAACGAAGCGTCT
>JAAFHE010000081.1 GCA_013298265.1 Lysobacterales bacterium
CTCGGGCAGCTCGCTCGCAGCCGCCCATGTGACCGGTGCACTGGCGCTGCTGCTCGCGCTGAAACCCGGCGAATCGGCCGCGGAACTTGCCGCGCTGCTGCGGCGCAGCCAGGGCGAGGCGGGCGCGCCCATCGACATCTGCAGCGCCGTCGCGACGCTCGGCGGCGCGGCGTCGTGCGGCCTGCATGCCGCCGCTCCCGCGGCTGCGAAGGAGCGCTAGGCATGACAAGGCACACCGCTACGCTCGCTGGAACATGGGGACGCCGCTTGGCGCTGCTCGCGTTGTTGGCGCTGCCGTCGGTCCACGCGCAGCAGACGCGCGAAGACCTGGCACGCCAGCTACCCGCGTCGGATCTGTCCGGCGCGCAGGCGCAACGCAGTGCCCGGCAGTTCCTCGCCGCACCGGGTTTCGCGCTGGCCCGGGTCGCCGACAACCCGCTCGCTGCCACGGCCACGCCGGTCGGCGAGAAGGTCTGCATCGCCTGCCATCAGCTCGAAAGCGAGCACTTCACGCACACGGTGCATGCGCTCGGCCTGCACGCGGCAGCCAAGGCTGATCCGGCCATACCGGTGTGCGAGACCTGCCATGGGCCGGGTTCGGCACATGCGCAGGATCCGGCCGGCAAGGGCCTGATCCTGGGCTTCACCCGCAGCTCGGCCACGCCGCTCGCGCAGCAGACCCGAACCTGCCTGACCTGCCATGAAGGCGGTGCACGCGACCACTGGGCCGGTTCCATCCACCAGCGCAACGACCTGTCGTGCAGCGACTGCCACAACCCGATGGCGACGTTCTCCGGCGAGGGCCTGCTCGCCAAGCGCTCGATCAACGACACCTGCGCGCAATGCCACAACGACGTGCGGATGGAGTTCGGCCGCCGCTCGCACATGCCGCTGGCGGAAGGGCAGATGAGCTGTGTCGACTGCCACAACCCGCACGGCTCGCTGACCGCGCCGCTGCTCAAGACCGCTACCGTCAACGAGACCTGCTACCAGTGCCACGCCGAAAAGCGCGGCCCGTTCCTGTTCGAGCACGCGCCGGTGCGGCAGAACTGCCTCACCTGCCATACGCCGCACGGATCCAACCAGCATGCGCTGCTGGTCGCGCCGGTGCCCTTCCTGTGCCAGCAGTGCCACAGCCAGCTGGGTCATCCCAACGATCTGCTGACGCCGCAGTCGCTGGCCAACGGCGCTCATCCGGACGAGCGACTGATAGGTCGTGCGTGCCTGACCTGCCACGCCCAGATACACGGCTCCAACGCGCCCTCCGGGCCGAAATTCCACGAGTAGGGCGGGGAGGACGGCGATGCCATCACAGTCATTCGCGCGCGCAGCACTGCCGCTGGCCGTACTTATGGTCCTGTCCGCGGGGAGCCGCGCGGACAGTGGCAGCGGCGTCGACATGGAATTCGGCAACGCGTTGCTGACGCGCACGGGCGGCGCGAACGAAACGCCGGACGCGCGCGGCATGAGCTGGCTGCGCCCGGGCCAGCGCCGTTCGCCCGGCGGCCATCTGTATTCCTGTCCGCTGGAACCGCCGACGTTGCAGGAGATCAGCGGGTGGGACGTCGACGCGCGCGTACAGCTCGGCTGGATAGGCACCTACGGCGACGACGACAACGCGCTGTGGAACCGCTATGTGCGCTGGGACAGCGGCCTGGTCCTCGGCTTGCTCGAGCTCGCCCTGCGACGCCCGGCCGACGGCAGCTACGCGAGTGTGCGCGCGAGCCATCTGAGCAGCGACGACGCCTTCTTCGAGGCCGCGTTCGGCCGTGCCGGCAGCTACGCGGTGCAGGCCTTCCTGCGCGAACTGCCCAACGCCACCAGCGATTCGGCGATCTCGATCTGGAACGGCGTGGGCAGCAACGAACTCACGTTGCTGCCGAGTCTCGCTCCCGGCGCGAGCAGCAGCGGGCAGGTCGCCGCCACCGCTGCCGGTGTCGCACCCCAGCGCCTGCAGGTCGTGCGCAGCAAGACCGGCCTGGGCTTCGACGCCTATCTGACACCACGCTGGACGGCGTATGCCAAGCTGAGCAACGAACAGCGTTCCGGCGCGCGGCCGTTCGGCGGCGCTTTTTTCTACAATTTTCTTTTTCCTGAGAACGCCGGCGCGCTGGAGACGCTGCGTCCGGTCGAGGACAGCACGCTCAATTTCAACGGCGGCCTGCGCTTCATCGGCGCGCGCTGGCGCATGGACTTCGCCTACGACGGATCGTTCTACCGCGATGCGTACCGGCGTTTCCGATTCGAAAGCCCGTTCGCGCTGACGCCGACGCGACCGGGAGCCACATCCGCAACGATCTACCAGGGCCAGTTCGCGCTCGAGCCCGACAACGACTACCACAACGTCCGCAGCAGCTTCACGCGGCGCCTGCCGTGGAACGGCGAGCTCAGCGTCAGCGCCGCGGCCGGCCGCATGAGCCAGGACGACGGCCTGATCGCGCCGATCGACTGCAGCGGCACGTTCGGCGTGGACATCGACGGCAGCGGCGTACCGAGCACGACGAATCGCTTTCTGCACAATTGCTCAGACTGGAATACGACGGCCTCGCTGTCGCGCGACAGCGCAGACCTGCGCATCGACACCTATTCCCTGGACAGCCGTGTCACGCTGCAGCCCTCGTCGCGCCTCAACCTGCGTGGCGGCGTGCGCTTCAACCGCGAGGACTATCGCAACACCTACCTCGCCTACAACCCGCTGACCGGCGACTACGGCTACATCACGGAGAACGGCGCGCAGGCAAGCATCCAGGCCGGAGCGCTAGGCACCTGGAACCCGCTGACCTCGCCATCAGTCATCACGCGCGTGCGCAGCCTGCCCCTGGACCGGGAAACGCACGCGGCCGACATCGGCGCCGATTGGCGTCTGGCCGAGCGGCGCACCCTGGGCCTGAGCCTCACCACGCAGCGCAACGAACCGACGCATCGCGAACGTCGCCGCGTCGTAGAGGACAGCGCGAAGCTGAGCTTTGTCGACCGCAGCCTGGATTGGCTGACCTTGCGAGCGAGCTACACCCGGCTCGACCAGCATGGCGATCGCTACGTGTCCAATCCGTATGGGTCGGCGTATTCGACCAGCCTGCCGGGTTTCGTCGCGCCGGGCGGCGGTGTTCCCGCATTCACCGTCGATGCGATGCGCAAGTACGACCTGGCCGACCGGCGCGAGCACAAGCTCGATCTCATGGCGACTGTGGCGCCGGCCGACGACATGACGCTTAGTGCCGGCCTGCGCGGCGACTGGAACGACTACGGCGCGCTGATCGGCCGCCAGGCCTACGACCGCACCGGTTTTCACCTGCAATGGGAATGGCAGCCGTCGCCGTTGACCCATGCCAGCGTCCACTACGGTGCCGATCGCGCGCGCCTGCGCATGGCCAATGTCGCCGACGTCGTATTCGGTCCCGACGGCAGCCTCGGCGGGCCGGACTATCCGCTCAACGCGCGCTGGTGGGCCTACGACAAGCAGCGCAACCGTACGGCGGGCGCAACGCTCGACCACCGTTTCGGCCCGGTGCGCGTCGATGCGGGCTGGAACCTCGTCGACGCGCGCGGCCTGACCAGCTATCGCTTCGATTCGCCGGTCGCGCTGGCGTATTTCGAGGATGGCCTCGGTGGCGCGCGCAGCGGCAGTTTTCCGCTCATGCGCTATCGCGTCGACAGCCTGACCCTGGGGCTGAGCTTCGCGTTGTCGCCACGGTTTTCCCTGCGCGTGTTCGACTACTACGAACGCGGCCGCGTGGACGACTGGCATTACCTGGGTCTGGACACGAACCGCGTCATCGACCACCGCGTCTACAGCGACGGCGGGCCGCGGGGCTACACCACCAACTTGATCGGTGTCCTGCTCGACGTGCGCCTGTAGCGCTGCCCGGACTTGTGTTTTGCGCAGGCGCAGACCTGCCTACGGAAAATGTTGCTTAGTAAAAAAGGAGATAAACGATGCGATTCATGAACACTCTGCTGGCACTCGCCGCAGCGCTGCCGTTCACGGCGGGTGCGGCCGATCACGAAGTCCTTGTCGGGCAGGGCGGCAACACCTATGTCCCCAGCACGGTCAAGATCTCGGTTGGCGACACGGTGACCTTCCGCCAGGTCGGCGGCTTCCACAACGTCGCGTCGAATACAGGATCGATCACGGCGTTCCGCTGCGGCCCCAACGGCTGCGACGGCGTCGGCGGCGGCAACGGCGAGCCCGGCGGCGGCACCTGGCAGCAGACCGTCACGTTCCCGGATGCCGGCACCATCGGCTATTTCTGCGATGTGCACGGGCAGAGCATGTCCGGCACGATCGTGGTCAACCCGGTGCCGGTCACGCTGCAGTCCTTCGATATCGACTGACCGGCCGCCGCACTGCGGTGAATGCCGCGGTGCGGCCCGTGTCGCGCGGAGCATGCCGATGAAACGCCTGTGCGCTTTCACCCTGCTGCTGGCCTCGTGGAGCGCGGTCGCGGGCGAGTTCGTCGACCTGCGCCGTGCCACCGCGATCCGGGGCGACGCGGTCGCCGGTGCGGCCAAGGTCGCGGTCTGCGTCGCCTGCCACGGGCCCGACGGCAACGCGGTCGTTCCCGCGTTCCCGGCCTTGGCCGGCCAGCACGCGGGGTATCTGTACCAGAGTCTCGACGGCTTCCGCCGCCGGGCCGATCCGGCCTCACCGATGACCTCGCAGGTGCAGAATCTCAGTGATGCGGACCTGCGTGATATCGCCGCGTATTTCGCGTCGCGCCGGCGTACGCCGCCTGCGGTCGAAACCACGGGCGACAGTCCCGGCGCTCGCCTGTTCCGCGAAGGCGATCCGTCGCGCGGCATCGCGCCGTGCCAGGGTTGTCACGGCCCGGCTGCGCAAGGTCATCCTCTGCGTGCCGGAATGGCGCGCTATGATTACTACCCGGCGCTGGCCGCGCAGCAACCCGACTACCTCGCCGCTCGTTTGCGCCACTATCGCGATGGCGGCCCGGGCGATACGAGCAACGCACTCGTCATGCGCGGCGTGGCACGCTACCTCGACGATGCGGCAATCGCCGAACTGGCCGCGTGGCTGGCGGCGACACCGCGCTGAAACTCACTGGAGACTACCGATGAACATCTCAGGCAACACTCCGCAGAAACTGCCAGATCCGCTGCCGCAACGCCGTCGATTCCTGGCGCTGCTCGCCGCCTGCGGCGCCGCAGCGATCGTGCAGCCGGCCATGGCCGATCTGACACCGCTGCCGGAAACCGACCCGACCGCACAGGCGCTGGGCTACAAGGCCGACGGCAGCCAGGTCGACGCAGCGAAGTTTCCGAAGCACACGCCGCAGCAGCTATGCGCCAACTGCAACTTCTTCCAGGGCACCGGTGCGACCGGAGCTTGTCAGCTATTTCCGGGCAAGTCGGTCGCCGCCAAGGGCTGGTGCTCGGCCTATGCGGCGAAAGCGTGATGCGGCAACGTATCAGTGGGCCAGGCGTTCGTTGAGGTCGCGCAGCTTGGCCATCTGCTGCACTAGCTGCGGCACCTGATCCAGCGCCATGACGAACTTCCACAGGTAGGCGAAAATCGCGTAGATATCGCCGGCGCGGATGGCGTCCCCCTGCGCCAGCCGCGTCAGCGCTACGACGAACAGGGAGATCACGGCGATCTCCATCGCGCCGAAGGCTTTTGCCTCCACATCCGACAGGCGTACACGCCAGCCGCCGAGCGCGCGGAAATGGCGCTGTACCGCGTCGGGCCGGCCGCGTCGCAACACGTCGATCTCGCGCTCGAGACGGTCGTTGAGGCCGCGGTTCAACGCCAGCGAGCGGCGCGCGAGCCAGCGATTGATCGCCAGCAGCGGCACCACCAGCACGAGGCAGGCCGCGCCGATCGCCGGGTCCAGCCAGAACAGCGCGCCGAGCGAAACGGTCAGCCCGACCAGGGCGAACAGCACGGCGGGCACGTCGCGTTCGAGGAAGGTCACGTACTCGCGCGAGAGCGCACTGCGCCCGGCGATGATCGACGGGTCCAGTCCTTCCTCGTGCGCGCGGCGCACGAAGCTGCCGGCGATATCGGCGTAAACCCGCGCGAATACGCGCGTATCCAGCATCTTGGCGCTGACTTCGAGCACGAGCGCGGCGAAGTGGCAGGCGACGAGCCAGCCGATCGCCGCATAGTGCTGTTCCAGCACGCCGTTGATCGCGAGCGCAGTCGCGATCGGGTACAGCTGGCCGGCAATGCTGCCGGCTGTCGACACGGCATACGCGGTCGAGAGCCGGCCCAGGTGCAACTTGACGAAACCAAGGAGCACGCGATGCCTCCGTCACCGGTTGGAGCGGTCGGCGCCGTCGATGGCGCCAGCGCGGCAGGGGCGTCGCGGCAGCGCGGCCGCCCCCGATCGAGCACGCTGGCCGGCTACTTCTTGCCCTTGATCAACGGCAGGTCGGCAGCGGTCCATGCGGCGACGCCACCGGCCAGGGTGTAGACGCGCTTGAAGCCGGCCTTGGTCAGCCGCGACGCGGCGCGGGCCGAGCTCTGGCCGTTGCGGCAGACCACCGCGACCGGCTTTTCCTTCACCTTGCCCAGATCCTTGTGCTCGGGATCGAACTGCGACATCACGACGTTCTTCGCGCTCGTGATGTGGCCTTTCTCGAAATCCGGCACTGCCGAGACGTCGACGACGAGCGCGTTCTCGGCGTTGATTAGCCGGGTCAGTTCGGCCGGCGTGAGTTCCTTGTAGCCGCGGAACCAGCGGCTGGATTCGTTGGCGATCACGGCGATGAGGATGCCGAAGAACGCCATCGACAGAATGGGATGGTTGCCCATGAACTCGGGCAGGTGGTGCAGGAATTCAGACATGGAGAGGCCGGAGCCAGTACGCAGAGGGGGCGCGATTATCGGCGACCCGGCCCCCCGGCGCATAGGCCATGGGGACGGGAGGCAGAAACAAATGCGCGACATCAACCGGTTGACGTGGATGTGTTTGCATCAGCATGCCTGCGCGACAACACCATCCCGACCCAGCCCTCCCCTTGAAGGGGAGGGTTCTCAACACCTCGCGACAACCTTGCGCGGGCGCTGACGACGCGTCGGACCTGACGATGACAAGCCCTCCCCTTCAAGGGGAGGGTTGGGTGGGGATGGTGTGTCTCCGGGCGCACTCGGCAACGAAAAGCCAGGAAATCTCAAAACGGCGTCCCTGGCTGCTGCAGCGCAAGCGGATTCTGATGCCGACTCATGGAACGGCAACCGAGGCTCTATCCGTCTTTCCCCGTAATCACCGGCAACCCGCTCATGAGCCACCAGCGCTTTTCTTTCTCATCCCAGCGCCAGGTCTGCCGGTCCTTGACCGTGCGCTCGCTCTGGCTATGGTTGTTGATGATGCCGACTTCCGCGAGCACCTGGATCTCGGTCTTGCTGACCTGTACCGGCGACTGCTGGTGATAGAAGCTCACCCGCACCTGGCGGTAGCGGTTCAGGTCCAGCGTGGATATCGGCTTGGCCTCGCGTACCGCCGGATCGATGAAGGCGATGGCCTGTTCGAAGCCGCCCCAGCGCAAGGTCGCGGCGAAGTCGAGCAGCACCTGGTCCATGGCCTTGTCTTTCTTGCTGCGGGCCTCGACGGTGCCGGCGGACAGGCACAGCAGTAACAGCGGTAGCAACAGCCAGCGACGCATGCAGCTCTCTCCGGTTGGCGCAGTCGCGTCGGATTGTGCCGCAAGCAGGTTCAGGAAACCGGTAAGAGAAGTGAGAAAACAGTGGCAAGCGGGTTCCCGAGCACTGTTTTCTCACTCCTCCACCCTCTCCACTGCTTCAGGCGGCGCTGGACTTGGCCTCGCGGCGCAGCGCGACGAAACGCGCGTCCAGCGTAGTCGCGAGCTTGCCCGAACCATCGGCCACGCCGGCGAGGATGCGCAGCCGGCTCTTGCTGCGGGAGCCGAGCATGGCGAAAAATCCGTCCCAGCTCTCGCCCTCGGCCAGCCGCGATTCGGCCCGGATCTCGCCCCAGACCGGCGCGAGATAGCGCAGTTGGGAATCCTGTACATATACGTCGCAGTCCTCGCCCGCCGCACGCAGGCGCAGTACGACCAGTGCCCAGCATGACAAGGTCAGCAGGCTGGCCAAACTACCGCCGAAAGCGCAGCCTTTGTCATTGATGTTCGGCGCCAGCGGCGCCAGCAAGGTCAGGCCGTCAGGCTGGTACGCGGCGATCTGCAGCTGCATCGCGCGGGCCAGCGGAATGTCGGCGAGGATTTCGCGCTCCAGCGCGTGGATCAGGGCTTCGGTCATGGACAACGCAGCAGACAGGACAAACAGGGCGCGCACGGTGCCACGAGCGGTCGCCAGCGGCAAGGCGCATAAGCACCGTTCGGACAACCCCGGGCAGAACGAAGCTGGACCGGTCGGCCCCTTGCGCGGCGCCGGCGTGGTCAATACGCGCCCTGCAGGCAGCGCCGACGGGCTGAGTCGCCGGCTGCGTCGCCTCGGTGCAGAAACCGTCGCGCTGCCGGGACAGCGCCTGCGGATCGCCCCGGATGCTGCACTCGCGCGCGCCAGCCTGCGCGCGGCGCAGCGCGGAGACGGACTGATCTTCGTCAGTCCGGCTGCGGTGCGCTTCACCTGGAAACTGCTGCCGTCACTGCGCCTGCCGCGGCGCCTGCGGGTCTGTGCCGTCGGCAGCGCGACCGCTGCGGCGCTGCGCCGGCGTGGCGTCCTGGCGGTCATACAGCCGCAGGGACGTCAGGACAGCGACGGCCTGCTCGCCGAAGAGAGCTTGCGGCGCTTGCGCGGCCAGCACTGGGCCTTGATAGGCGCCGCGGGCGGACGCGACGCTCTGCCGCTGGCGCTGCGCCAGCGTGGCGCGAAAGTCAGCTCGGTCGATGTCTATCAGCGGGTGCCGCCACGCTGGACGCGGCTGCACTACGCGCGTCTGGAAACCGTGCCGCGGCCGTTGCTGGTCGTGGTCACCAGCGCGTACGCCCTGGCCCAACTCGCGACAGCCCTGCCCGCCGGACTGGTGCTCATGCTGCGTGCAGCCGAGCTCATCGTGAGCAGCAACCGCCTGGCCGGACTGGCGCGCGAACATGGCTTCACACATGTACATGTTGCCGAATCGGCGCTGGCCGCGGATCTCACCCTCGCGTGCGAGCACGCCCTCGCGCGACACCGCTTGTAACCTGACCGTCATGCGCGCGGGGGTAGTCTGCCGACCGCCGGGCACTGATCTTCGGTACGATTGAACCCATGGACATGGATACGCCCGATTCCTCTCTGCCGGCGCCTTCGCGCGTGACGCCGCCCCCTGCATCGACGCCGGCTCCGCGTCCGCTGCTTGCAGGCATGGCACTGCTTGTTGCGACAGTAGCGGTCGTCATCGGCGCCGTCGCCTGGTGGGGTACGGCGGCCGACAGCAGCCGCGGCAATGCCATCGCCACGGACATCGCCCTGGCACGTACCGATGTCGACGGCCTGCGCCGCGCGGTCGAGCTCGAACGGCGCGAACGCGAAATGCTGCGCCAGCGCCTGGTCGACGCCGAAAGCGTCAACAAGACCTTGCGCGAGGAAGTGCTCGGCGTGTCCGAACGCGCACGTGTCCTTGAGGACGCGATTTCCAATCTCGCCGACAAGCGCCTGTCCGGCCATGATGCGCTGCTGCTGAACGAGGCGGAGATGGTGCTGCTGCTCGCGCAGCAGCGCTTTGAACTTTTCCACGATGCGGCCGCCGCGGCGCGCGCCTACCGCATTGCCGACAGCGCACTGGCTGCGCTGCAGGATCCGGTCTTCGCGACCACGCGTGAAACCCTCGCGGTGGAGCTGCGCAGCCTGGACCAGATGAACCAGCCGGCCGAAGCTGCAGCGCTGGCGGAACTCGCCGCGCTGCGCGCTCAGGTTGCCGCTCTGCCACTCGCCGCCGCGCTGGACCGGCGCGAGGCCGGCACTGATTCGAAGCTCTGGCGTGCCCTGGGCCAGTTTGTGCGCGTCACGCGCACCGGCCCGGGTGGTGGAGCGGTCGCCGATCCGGCCTT
>JAAFHE010000806.1 GCA_013298265.1 Lysobacterales bacterium
CGCCAGCGAAACCACGCGTCCCAGGCCTCGACGGCGACAGGGTCGACGAAGGAAGTTGCGGTGGCGTGCACACCGGAGCGATAGCGGAACCCGTAGTCCATGGGCGCACTATGCGATTGATCCTCGATGGCTGGTGTTGAGCCATGTCAATTTCCAGTGTCGTTACCCACTGTTACTTTCCGTTGCCGGGGCGTGATCGCCGCGTGTCTGCCGCTCGCTAGGCTTGCTTGCGTAGCCAACACCGCAGCCGCCCAGGAACCGCCATGACCACCGCCGCCTACGTTCCATTGCCCGCGTCGACGCTGCGACTTGTTGCGGATACGCTCGACATCGTCGCGTTGTCCGCGAACATGACGGTGCTGCGTCGTCGGGTGCGAGGCGGCCAACCCGTCTACCGTGCCGGCCAGCCGTTCCGGGCTCTGTTCTTCGTCCAGGCAGGATTTCTTCGCCGCAGCGTCTCCACGGCGGATGGACGGGAGCAGGTGACTGGTTTTCCGATGCGCGGCGAACTGCTCGGTGTGGAGTCCATCGGCAGCAGCCACTACATGGTCGATGTGGTCGCTCTGGACGATTGCGAAGTCATCGAACTGCCGTATCCGGCGGTGCTCGACGCCTGCGCCACGATGCCGACCCTGCAGGGTGCACTGACCCAGGCGCTGGCGCAGGAACTGCGCCGCGACCAGTACTGGATGCTGACGCTGGGAACGCTGAATGCGGATCAGCGCGTGGCTGCCTTCCTGCAGGATCTCGCCGCACGCCATCGCGCGCTGGGGTTTTCCGCCAATCATTTCGTGCTGCGCATGAGCCGCATCGATATCGCGAGCTTTCTTGCGCTCAAGCACGAGACGGTCACCCGTGCCCTGTCCCACCTGGTGGCCGCGGGCATCATCGCAGTGGACCGGCGCGAGATCCGTATCGCTTGTGCAGAACGCCTGGACCGCTGCGCCGGTGGTATCGAGCTGGCACGCTGCGCCGCCTGAGTCCGCGCGGGTCTACTGCTGCCGGCGCAGGGCTGCGCGTGAGGCGCTTGCCAGTTCTTCCTTGCGATAGGGCTTGCGCAGCAGCGGAAACTCGTGCCGTGTGTCCGTGCTGCCCAGTTCATAGCCCGATGTCAGCAGTACCGGCAGCGCAGGTCGCAACGCGCGTGCGGCATGGGCGAGCTCGATGCCGTTCGTACTGCCGCCCAGCACCACGTCGCTGAAGAGCAGGGCGATGGTCGGATCGTCGCGCAAGTGCTGCAGGGCTTGTTCGGCGTCGCTGGCTTCATGCACCGCGTAGCCGAGCGCACGCAGGAATGCCACGGCGACGCCGCGGACTTCAGGTTCGTCCTCCACGACCAGCACGGTTTCGTTGCCGCGCAGACCGGGCGTGGCCTGCGCCGTGGCCGGTCCGACCACCGCGGTCGGTGCGAGCGGCAGTATCAGATCCATCTGCGTGCCGTAGCCGAGCTGGCTTTGCGCCACCAGATGGCCGCCAGACTGCTTGACGAATCCGTAGACCATGCTCAGGCCCAGGCCGCTGCCTTTGCCCGATTCCTTGGTGGTGAAAAAAGGTTCGAAGGCGCGCGCTAATACGTCCGGTGGCATGCCCAGGCCGGTATCGGAGATGGTCAGGCGGATGTAGCGGCCGGCAGGCAGCTCGACGCCTTCGCTGTTGTCCGCGACGTGGTGCTCTCTGGCGCTGATCGACAGACGGCCACCGCGCGGCATGGCGTCGCGGGCATTCAGGGCCAGATTCAGCAGCGCACCTTCCAGCTGCGCCGGATCGGCGAACACCGCCGGCAGATCGTCAGGGCAGTCGATCTGCAACTGGATGGTTTCACCCAGTGTGCGTTCCAGCATGCGGCCGAGTTCCCGCAGCAGTTCTGCCGGCGCGACCGCGTTGGGGCTCAGGCGCTGGCGCCGGGCGAAGGCAAGCAGCTTGCGCGTGAGCTCGGCGCCGCGCCCCACGGCGCGCAGCGCGCGTGCGAGGGCGTCACTGGCGGCCGGATCGCGTTCGGCCAGATCGTCGAGCAATTGCAGGTTGCCGGATATGACAGTGAGCAGATTGTTGAAATCATGGGCAATGCCGCCGGTCAGCTGGCCTACCGCCTCGAGGCGCTGTGAATGGGCGAGCTGCTCCTGCGCGTGATGACGCAGGGCCGCTGTCGCCAGCAGGTTGGTCACCATGCTCAGGAAGTGGTCAGCATCGCGCTCGGCACGCCACGGTGCGCTGCTCAGCACCATCAGTGCGCCCAAGCTGCGGTCGTGGTCCAGGATGGGAAAAAGGCGGCCCCCGCCTATGCCGGCGCGGGACCACACAGTCGTCAGCGCCGGATCCTGCAGCCAGGCATCGAGATCAGCCGGACAGTTGTCCGGGCCGAGACCCAAGGCCTCACAGGCTTTCTCCACGATGTCGTCGTCCGTGCCCTCTACGGCGCTGCTGAGCAGTTGGCCGCGAGGAGAGTGGAACAGGACGATCCCGACCGCGCGCGCCTGCAGTGCATCGAGCATCAGCCGGGAGACCTTTTCGCCGAGCTTTTCGAAATTGCCGGTCTGGAGGGCAAGCTGGCCGATTTGCGCCGCATAGGTGTCGAAGCGTGC
>JAAFHE010000807.1 GCA_013298265.1 Lysobacterales bacterium
GCGCACCGCGCCGGCCGCGCCTGCGCGCCGCCAGCGCGACGACGCGCCGGCGCGTCCCGCCGGGCGCCTGCGCGCGTTGGGCGCCTCCCGTGCAATGCCTGCGGCGCCGCCGACCGCCATCGCCGTCGTCGGCATGGCCGGGCAATTCCCGCAGGCGGCGAATCTGGCCCAGTTCTGGAACAACATCGCCGAAGGCCGCGACTGCATCAGCGCGGTCCCGCTGCAGCGCTGGGACATGAACCAGTACTACCGCGCCGGCGCGCCGGCGCCGGGCCACACCAACAGCCGCTGGATGGGCGCGCTCGACGACTACGACCTGTTCGATCCGTTGTTCTTCAACATCTCGCCGCAGGAAGCGGAACTCATGGATCCGCAGCAGCGCCTGTTCCTGCAGGCCTGCTGGCAGGCGATCGAGGACGCGGGTTACAACGCGCGGGATCTGTCGGGCAGCCGCTGTGGCGTGTTCGCCGGCTGCACCAACAGCGACTATCAGCAGTTGTCGCCGGAGCAGCGCCTGACCGCTCAGGGCTTCACCGGCAACGCGAATTCGATTCTTGCCGCGCGCATTTCCTATTTCCTCAACCTGCAGGGGCCTTGCCTGTCGATCGACACGGCCTGCTCGTCGTCGCTGGTGGCGATGGCACATGCCTGCGACAGCCTGACGGTCGGGACCAGCGACATGGCCCTGACCGGCGGCGTCTACGTGATGACCGGTCCGGACATGCACATCAAGACCGCGCAGGCGGGGATGCTGTCGACGGACGGGCGTTGCTTCACGTTCGACCAGCGCGCCAACGGTTTCGTGCCGGGCGAGGGCGTTGGCGTAGTGGTGCTCAAGCGGCTGGCGGATGCGCAGCGCGACAACGATCCGATCTACGGCGTGATCCAGGGCTGGGGCGTCAACCAGGACGGCAAGACCAACGGCATCACCGCGCCCAACCCGCAGTCGCAGACGCGCCTGCAGCAGGATGTCTACGAGCGTTTCGGCATCGACCCGGGCGGCATCCAGCTGATCGAGGCGCACGGCACGGGGACCAAGCTGGGCGATCCGATCGAAGTGGAAGCGCTCAAGGCGTCGTTCGGCAAGTACACGCAGAAGGCCGGCTACTGTGCGCTGGGTTCGGTCAAGAGCAACATCGGGCATTGCCTCACGGCGGCGGGCATTGCCGGATTCCTGAAACTGATGCTGGCGCTGCGGCACCGCCAGCAGCCGCCGACGATCCAGTTCGACACGCTCAACGAGCACATAGACCTGGCGCAAAGTCCATTTTTCATCAACCGGCAGCTACGCTCCTGGGACGTGGCAGCCGGCGAGCGCCGCCAGGCGGCGATCAGTTCGTTCGGTTTCAGCGGCACCAACGCGCACATCGTCGTGGCCGAGTACAGCGCGGCCGCCGCCGCGGTAAGCGTGGCGCAGCCGGCCATCGTCGTGCTGTCGGCGCGCACCCCCGAGCAGTTGCAGCAACGGGTGCGCGACCTGCTGGACTTCATCGCCGCGGCGGAAACCGCGCCGGATCTCGCGGCGCTGGCCTATACGCTGCAGGTCGGGCGCCAGCCCATGGACGAGCGCCTCGGCCTGGTCGCCGGCAGCCTGGCCGAACTGGTCGACAAACTGCGCGCGCATCTCGACGGTGCGACCGCCATCGCCGAGCTGTCGCGCGGACATGCGCGGCTCAATCGGGAAAGCGTCAGCCTGCTGGGCCAGGACGAGGACATCAAGGCCACCATCGTCGACCGCTGGATCGCCCAGGGGAAGCTGGCCAAGCTCGCCGATCTGTGGGTCAAGGGCGTGGACTGGGACTGGCACAAGCTCCACACCGCCGGCGTGCCGCGGCGCATCAGCCTGCCGACCTATCCGTTCGCGCGCGAGCGCTACTGGGCCGATGCGGCCGACCGCGAGATCGCGTATGCCGATGCCGCCACGACCGCCGCGGCGATGCTGCATCCACTGCTGCATACGAATACCTCGACCCTGCGCCAGCAGACCTACCGCTCACGCTTCGACGGTAGCGAGTTCTTCCTGGCCGACCATCGCGTGCGTGTCGCCGAGCAGGTGGTGGAAAAAGTGCTGCCGGGCGTCGCCTACCTGGAAATGGCCCGTGCCGCCGTGGCCCAGGCGGCGTTCGGCCACGACGATGCGGAGCATCTGGAACTGCGCGACGTGGTCTGGCTGCGGCCGCTGACCGTGCGCGAGCGCCGCGACGTGTCCATCGCGCTGCTGGTGCAGGATGCGGACCGCCCCGAAGAAACGCTGGAATTCCGCATCTACAGCGAAAGCGGCGCCGGGCAGATCGTGCACTGCCAGGGCAGTGCCCTGCTCAGGCCGGCACCGGCTGCGGCCCGGCTCGACGTGGAATCGCTGGAACGGCAGATGAGCCAGAGCCGCCTGGAAGCGCCGCAGCTGTATCAGGCGCTGGCGGCGATGGGTCTGGCCTACGGGCCGGCGCACCAGTCGCTCATGGCGATCGAACTGGGCGAGCGGCAGCTACTGGCGCGGCTGCGCCTGCCCGCGTCCATCGCCAATACCGACCGCCACTACGTGCTGCATCCCAGCCTGATGGACGGCGCGCTGCAGGCC
>JAAFHE010000810.1 GCA_013298265.1 Lysobacterales bacterium
GGACTCGGGCCAACGCTCAACTACCGCATCAGCGGCAGCGCGCGATCCAATCTGCGCGACTACGGCCGCGTGCTGCAGATGCTCGCCGCCGACGGCGTCGGCAACGGACGGCGCGTGCTCGATCCAGCCTCCCTGGCGCTGCTGTTCGCCGACCAGGTCGGGGATCTGCCGATCGCCTATGCGCCGCCGAGTGCGCCGCCGCCGGGGCAGCTGCGCTACGCACTGGGCAACTGGATCGAGTCAGCCCCCGACGCCGACGGCCACGCGACGCATTCGAGCCTCGGCGCGTTCGGCTTCTTTCCCTGGCTCGATCGCACGCGCGGCCTCTACGGCGTGTTCATGCTGCGTGGCGGCGCCAACATCAACGCGAGCGCGCGTCCGGTCTATCTGCAGATGCTGCAGGACGCGCGCGTCCTGGCCGACAGCAACGCCTGCACACCGATACGGACCGAGGACCCGATCCTGCGCGACGGCTTCGAGTAGAGCGCCAGCGCGGGCGCTACCCTGCTGCGACGCATCCGTCGTGGTTCTCTCATGCCTATCGTTCTCATCGCCCAGCATCGCTTTGCCCACGCCGCCGAGTCGATCTTCGAGCTGTGCACCGATGCGCAGCGCTTCCCGCAGGTCTTCCGCGGCTACGGCCCGATCCCGGCGATACGCGAGATCGTGCTGCTCGGGCCGCTCGCCGTCGGCAGCGAGCGCGAGATCCGCAACAGCGACGGATCGGTCCTGTGCGAACGCGTGACCGCGCTGCAGCCGTCGCTGCACCATGCCTACACCCTCAGCAGATTCCGTGCGCCGTTCGCCTGGCTGGTGCGATCAGGCGCCGCCGACTGGCAGCTACAGCCGCTGCAGGATGCGACGCTGCTGACCTGGAGCTACCGCTTCGAAACGACGTCCGCGATCACGCGCCCGCTCGCCGCTGCATTGCTGCGCCGCTGCATGCAGCCGGCCATGCAGCGCTGCCTGCACGCCATGGACGACCTGCTCAGCGGCACCAACGTCGGCTGAACGGAATGGCGCAACGGAAGATGCCGGCTGGCCCGTCGATCCGCTGACCGCCGTGTCGGGCAATCAGGGGAATCCATCCCGTTGCGCCGTTCACGGAGCGAATCATGAAGTACCGCCGCTTGCGTCTGCTCAGTCTGTCGACTCTGCTGCTGCCCTCCTGCGCTTTCGCGCAGGCGCAAAGCACCTACTGGAACACGTTCGGACCGGACCGCGCCGCCGGCGCCTTCCTCAACATCACGCGTGAACATCGCACCAGCCAGAACGCGATCGGCATCGCCACTGACACACAGCAGCGGCTGCTCGTGCTCAACGAATGGGACGAGTCCTCGACCACCAACATGGACTGCGCCGTGACCCGGCACCTGCGCCGCGCGCGCGCGCTCGACATGGACTACACCGGTCCCGACGAACTCGAAGGCACGCGCCGCGTCGCCGCCGACATGGGCGGTAGTGATATCGACAACTGTTCCTCGATCGACAGTGACAGCCTTGATCGCGCCGTGATCGCCGGCACCGGCGACACCGGCAGCGGTCTCGGTGGATTCCTCATCCGGCTAAGCGCCGACGGCAGCTACGACACGGGCTTCGCCGGCGATGGCAGATTCTTCCTGCGCAACCTCGCGGCGTTCAGCGGCGCGCAGACGCGCCTCAACCACGCCATCACGCTGGCCAACAATCGCGTCGTCGCGTGCGGCTCGGTCACGCGCGACGGCAACGAACGCATGCTCGTGCTGCGCGTGACCGCGGGCGGCGATCTTGATGTGTCGTTCAACGGCAACGGCTACCGCGAACTCGATTTCAACGGCGCCGCAGCCGATGACGACGCCTGTGCGCGCCTGCTCGCTCTGCCCGGCGGCGATCTGCTCGCCGGCGGTGTCGCCGCAAACGGCAGCGGCGTTGACGGCTACGGCCTCGCACGTTTCAACAGCAACGGCAGCCTCGACACCGGCTTTTCCGGCGATGGCCTGCTCCTCGTCCCGCACGGTTCGCAGCTCGCGGCGACGCCGACACTTAGCGACTTGGCCTACGACGCGGGCCGCAACCGCCTGCTGTTCTCCTGCTGGCTGTCCTTCGGCGCCAACCTCCCTCCGACCGGCTGCGTCGTCGCGCTCGACGACGGCGGCAGTTTCGACACCGGCTTTGCGAATGGCGGGCGCTTCAGCTTCCGCTATTCCGACTACGGCGGACTCGACCCCGCGCGCCAGAGCGGCGGCACGCGCACGCGGCGGCTGCTCGTGCGCGAGGACGGCATGCTCTATGTGCTCGGCCAGCACGACAACAGCGGCAGTGACATCGCCACGCACGGCAGCAGCGATGTCGCACGCCTGCGCCTGCAGCCCGACGGCAGCGTCGGCCTGCTCGGCGCGAGCACGTTCCAGAGTTTTCCGAGCGTGCGCCACAGCTACGGCAATGTCAGCAACGCCACCGCCCTCGCCACCGACGAACGCAATGATGAACGCCTCATGGATGCCATCTGGTATCGCGGCAACATCGTGCTGCTCGTCGATCGCACGCGCTATCCCGCCAACGTATTCGATCACGACGGCGACGGC
>JAAFHE010000811.1 GCA_013298265.1 Lysobacterales bacterium
GCGTCGGCCTGCGGTGGTGCGGCACAGGCGGACAACAGTGCCGGCAGTGTCGCAGCCGTTACGCCAAGCCCCAGCGCAGAGGCGACGGATGCAATCCATTCGCGTCGCGCAGGACTCGGCACGAAACCGTCAGCTTGCTCACTCATGAACGTGTGTGCTCTTTTGCCACCCGAATGCGCTGGTACCGACAGAGCGCCTCTGTCGCTGGCGCAGAGCTTATGTGAGTCTTGCGGCGCGGGCTGGTAGCAATTCCGCCAATCGTTGTACGAAATCGTCGCCTGCTGCTTCCGTGCATGTTCACACGGCGCTCCCGTGGGCTGCTGCGCGCTGTCGGGCAGTGTCAGTATGCAATCGGGAGCTTGACGTTCTCACTCGGCGCATCCCGCCGGGACGCGTGGTCCTGGGAAAGCAATCGGAATGATGCCGGCACGACGACCGGTCGAGGCTATCGTGTACCTGCTGTGCGCCGGAACGTCACGCTGCGGCGTGCCGTTCAACGGTCGTGCTTGGAGATGGCAGATGACGCGGCGTGGGTTGATCAGCGTCATGCCACGCCTCACTGGCCGGATGGAATGACTACAGGATCAGGTCATCGGCCGACCGGATTTCGCGGAACGCCCTGGATTCGACCACCGCGAGCGGATCGTAGTCCTCGAGCGCGAAGCCCAGTCCCGTCAGCTCCGCAATGCGGCTGATCGGTACCTGATACGTCCGGAAAGCGCCGAACACGAATTCGATGTCGTCGAGATAGTCCGCCTGGCTCAGCAGGTAGCCGGTGGCCGAGAGCGTCTCGCTGGCTGCATCCACGAGCACGACGACCTTCCAGTATTCCTGTGGCAGCGCGACGCCGCGATAGACCGGATCTTCATCACGCATGACCGGCCCGCTGAACACGGACACCTTGAGATCACGCGTGTCCGCATTGCGCAGCACATAGTCCTCAAGACTCAGCCAGGTGCGCTGGTTCAACGACGAATGCTGGGGACTGCAGTTCGGCATGAAAAACGTATCCAGCTCGGCCTGGTGTGCTTCCTCGCGCGTGTGTCCCCAGGCCGGGTCGAGCCGGCGCACCAGATGGCCGCGATCGAGCTTGTTGCCGGCATACAGGTCCGCGTCGGTCTGATGGGCAGGATCCTTCAGACGCGGATCCGGATACCAGCGGTCGCGGCCGCGCACGAAGTTGAACAGGCGTTCGCCATCGATGTTGACGGCGGTGAAGAAGGGCAGGCGGCGGTCGCTGCGCAGCACCACTGAGAAATGCGTGTAGCGCAGTTCGCCCGCGGCTTCATCGGCGACAGCCGCGATCTTCGACTCGAGATCGGCCGGAATGACCGGCAGATCGACTTCGTAGCCGTTGCCCAGGAAATCGGCCTGATAGCCCTTTCGCCCGTCCAGCAAGGGCACGGCTTCCGCGCGCGCTGCATCGGCCCCGGGGGCGTCTTGCGACTCGCCGGTGCCGACGGGTCGCGTCGTGGCCGGCAAGGAAATGGTGCGCGTGCTCAGTTGTGCGAGGCGGCGTCCGATCCAGTTCGCGCTCGCTGCAAGGTTGCGCTTGCGATAGCTGCCGGAAAAATGCAGCCCGCGCACGCGACCGCTGACGAGATCGACGATCGGCGAACCGGAGCTTCCTCCGAGCGTCGTGGCGTCGTGTTCGAGCAGCTTGCCGTCGGGGCGGACGCCCATGAGTCGGCCCGGACTCAGGCGCTTGACGTCGAACACGCTGCCGAAGATATCGCTCATCGAAAACGCGTCGTTGCGATGATCCCTCGCGGGATAGCCGATCGCCGCCAGATCCAGCGGATTGTCGCTGTCGAAGACCGGCACTGAGGTATCCAGTTCCAGCGGCGGCGGCAGCACCAGCGCGGTTTTGTCGAGCCGTATCAGGGCCATATCCGGTTGCAGTGCGTCGTTCTCCAGATAGACGACCTGGCGAACCGGTGTCTGCGCCATGGCGGAGCGGTCATGCTCGCGCAGAAAGTCCACGCGTACACGGACGAGCTGACCCGCCGCGTCGGTGCGGAAGGTGAAACCGCCACCACTCAGCGACTGGGTAAAGACTTCGGCGACGTGACGGTTCGTGATCATCACGTCTTCGTCGATCATCCAGCCGGTACCGATGTAGTCGCTGTCGCCGTTGATGATTTCGATACGGCCGACCTTGCGGATGGCGTCTTCCAGCTTGCCTGCGCTCTTGCTCAGCCGGTCGCGTAGCACCTTCAGCGACGGCGTTTCCCATTTGCCGTCCTGGACCAGCAGCGCGGGGCGGCCGCGCAGCAGGATGATGGCCTCGGGCTGGGTGTAGGCACCGTCGCGAATCGCCTCCACCGAGCCTTCCAGCAGCCGTTGCATCGTGTCGTGACCGCTGCCGGCGGCTTCCAGTCCTCCGGCCCCTTCGCGGAGTTCGTCCAGTACCGCCTGGTCATTCAGCAGTGATCGAAGCGGGTTCTTTTCGTTTTCCATTGAAGTTCTCCTCGCGTTTTCTTCCAACAGGACCGTGCCGACAGCGAATGCCAGCCGGTTGATCGCTGCAGTCGTATCCGGCATGGCCGGCCAGTCAGACTGC
>JAAFHE010000813.1 GCA_013298265.1 Lysobacterales bacterium
CCGGGCGCGCCGGGTGCCCTGCTGCTGGACCGCACGCCGGAAGTGCGCGCAGTCAGCACGTCGTCGGCCAGCACCGGCGAAATCACGGTTCCGAATGCACCGATCCTTTCCAACGACGGCGATCTGCCGACGCAGCACGATGCGTCGGTTGGCGCGGTCGCGGGCAGCGCCGACGTCAGCGGCGGCGCAGCGACGTATTCGGTGCCGATCGCCGTGCCGCCGGGTCGCAACGGCATGCAGCCGTCGGTGTCACTGAACTACAGCAGCCGTAGCGGCAACGGCATCGCCGGATTGGGCTGGAGCCTGGGCGCCGGCAGCAGCATCCACCGCTGCCCGCGCACGCTGGCGCAGGACGGTAGCGTGCGCGGCGTGCAGCTGGACGGCAGCGACCGGCTCTGTCTTGACGGCCAGCGCCTGATGGTCCCCTCGGGCGGCGGCAGCTACGGTAGTGCCGGAGCGGTCTATCGCACCGAGATCGACAGCTTCGCGAAGATCACGCAGAGTGGCAGCCTCGCGGCCGGCGGCGTGTGTTTCTCGGTGCAGCAGAAAGACGGCCGCACGTTGACCTACGGCTGCCAGCACGCGGGTCAGGCCTGCGTCGCGCCGGTGCCCCCGCGCGTGCGGCCGAACACCAGTCCCGGCGTCGACGCGGGCGAAACGGCAGTGGAGCTGTCGTGGCTGCTCAGCCGCGTGGAAGATCGCAGCGGTAACACGATGGACTACTGCTACGTCAGTGGCGAGACCACCGGCGAAGTGTTGCTGGATCGCATCGCGTATACCGGCTCGACCAAGGCCGGTCTGCCGGCCGCCTCGCGCTCGGTGCGCTTCGAGTACGCGCAGGAGCGTCCTTCGGCTGCGCGCGCGAACGATCGCAGCGCGTCCTGGATCGCCGGCGGTAACGTGCAGCAGACCCGGCGCCTCACGGGCATCGCGACCTATTCGCCCGAGTCGCTACAGCATCCCGTCCGGCGCTACCGGCTCGGCTACGGCGACACCGCCGTCACCGGGCTTGATCACAGCTACACGAGCGGGCGTAGCCTGCTGCGGCGGATCTCCGACTGTGCGTACCGGCCGGACAATGGTGCGGAAACGTGTCTGCGGCCGACGGAGTTCACCTGGTCCGACGGCACCTGGGAATTCACGAGCCGCAAGCTCGCGGTCAGTGCCAAGGCGCCGGGCGTGCCGGCGCCGGATCAGGAGCCGGAGTGGCAGGAAGGCGACGAGATAGCGCGCGCCCCGGAATATGTACGCACCAAGGTGTTTCCCATCGGCGACCTCGACGGCGACGGCACGCGCGAGACGCTGATTACGACCAGTTGGTATGACGGCCAGAACTGGCAGTTCGAGTCCAAGCTCTCGAAGATCACCGCCGACCGCGTGGTCAAGGGCATCGTCACGCTCGGCAACTTCACGCCGGGCGATGCGACCGACTTCGACGGCGACGGCATTTCCGAACTGCTTCATCGCGGCAAGCTGTATCGCTGGACGCGCGGCCGTGGCGCAGCGGTCTGCGACGGCGGTGCGACGAGCTGCACCGCCGCGGCAAACACGTATTTCCAGGAAATCGCGACCAACCTGCCGACCGGTCCGCACGATTTCATCCAGAGCACGGCCGACTTCAACGGCGACGGTGCGCCGGACGTGCTGATGCGCATGGGTCTGGGCGGCGTGTGCAATTTCGGCGGAGGCGGTAGTACCACTGACACATCGAACGGTTCCAACGCCGTTGAGCCGCCCGGCGGCAATGCGCCGCTGTGCCTGTTCCTCAATACGCGCCCGGGTGCCATAGGCCCTGGCACGACGAGCTTCGCGTTTGCCGTGCCGCTGCAGATCCGGCTGGTATCGGCCGGCAACGATGGCGAGTCCGTCCAGCACGTCGGGGATCTCGACGGTAACGGCGCCGCCGACGTCGTGATCGCGAACACCATTGGCGTGCACGAGGTGATGTTCGGCCAGGTCAACGGCAGCAGCATGACCTTCATCCCGACCGCGCCGGGCAACCTGGGGCTGCGTTCGTATACGCGCAACCTGCGCTGGATGGACGTCAATGGCGACGGCCTCGACGACGTCGTCATCGCCGACGTGCCGGGCGGCGCGCCCAACTGCAACTCAGGCGGCTGTTTCGCGACCTGGGTACTACAGCTCAACAAGGGCGGTTCGTTCGGTCCGTCGATCTATCCGGCCAGCCCTCCGGGCATGCTCAGT
The DNA here is from genome assembly GCA_013298265.1 of Lysobacterales bacterium. Classification (GTDB taxonomy): domain Bacteria; phylum Pseudomonadota; class Gammaproteobacteria; order Xanthomonadales; family Rhodanobacteraceae; genus Tahibacter. Next base: position 2,206 of record JAAFHE010000813.1, read on the forward strand.
CCGGGCCTTAGCATTGATGACGTCGGCAGCCAGCGCCACCTGCGCTATTACGGCAAGATGATCCAGACCGACGTGGATTCCGATGGCCGCGCGGATCTGTTGTATCCGGCGCATTTCGCTGCGCGCATGTGCTTCACGGCCAAGTTGACGCGCAACCTGTTTCTGCCGCCCAAGCCCGCCAAGCCTGAAGACTGCCTGCCGCTCGGTTGTGACGCCCAGGTCTGTCCGGCGCCGCCTCCGGAGGACGGCGGCACCTATGCTCAGCACCCCAGCCTGGGCGTGCTGGGTTCCGCCGATACCTTCAAAAGTGGCCTGGGCGAAGTCGATCCCAGCGTCTATCGCTACAACGCGATCC
>JAAFHE010000814.1 GCA_013298265.1 Lysobacterales bacterium
GAGTCCGAATACACCATGCGCTGCTGCTTGGCACCGGCCTGGCGCCGCAGGATCGCGGGCGGGCCCTGGCTCAGCGTGGGCTTGTAGACGTAGAACTCGTCGGGATTGACCGCGCCCTGCACGACCATTTCGCCGAGGCCGTAGCTGCCGGTCACGAACACCACGTCGCGGAAGCCCGATTCGGTGTCGAGCGTGAACAGCACGCCGGACGATCCGACGTCGGAGCGCACCATGAGCTGCACGCCAGCGGAGAGGAACACGTCCTCGTGCTTGAAGCCGTGATGCACGCGATAGGCGATCGCGCGGTCGTTGTAGAGGGAGGCGAAGACTTCCTTGACCTTGTGAATCACGTCATCCGCGCCGGTGACGTTGAGGAAGGTTTCCTGCTGGCCCGCGAACGAGGCGTCCGGCAGGTCTTCGGCCGTCGCCGACGAGCGCACCGCGACCGAGACGTCAGTACCACCGGCATCGGCGCTGAGCTTGGCGTAGGCGGCGCGGACTTCGCGATCGAAATCCGGCAGCAGCGGGGTTTCGACGACCCAGCGGCGGATCTCGGCACCCGCGAGGTTCAGCGCGTCGACGTCTTCAACGTCGAGATCAGCGAGGCGCTGCTGCACGCGATCGGCGAGGCCGCTCTGCGCGATGAACTGCTGGAACGCGTAAGCGGTGGTCGCGAAGCCGCCCGGTACCGAGACACCGAGTTTGGCGAGGTTGCCGATCATCTCGCCCAGCGACGAATTCTTGCCGCCGACCTTGCCGAGGTCGGAGAGTCGCAGGTTGTCCAGCCAAAGCACCAGGTCGCTCAAGGTCAATCTCCGGATTGCGGTAGGGATGCGTCGCCAGGCCCTGCGCAACCTGCTGCTGCGCGGGACCGCCGCCAAGGCCGCCGGGTCGTGGCGGGCGTGGATGAGGTGTGCGGCGAGCTTCAGATCCGCCGACGGGCGCCGGCGTCGAAAAAGACGCTCGATTTTCCGGCTTCGTGCTCAGGGAAACAAGTTGTGCACTGCGGTAAGGCGGGGAATCGGGAGTCGGGAATCGGGAATCGTAAGAGCGAAACCGGAAAAGCCCTCCCCTTCAAGGGGAGGGTGGGGTGGGGATGGGTTCCGCCTGGAACGATTCCCCATTCCCGATTCCCGTCCGGCGCGCGTACCCTTGCGCGATCTTCCGGCTCAGGACGGCTCATGCGCAGAACCATCTATTTCATATCCGACGGTACCGGCATCACGGCCGAGACCGTCGGTCATTCGGTGCTGACCCAGTTCGACGGCATCGAATTCGATACCTTCCGCATTCCCTTCGTCGACGACGAGGTCAAGGCCGAGGCCGCGGCGATCCGCATCAGGACCTGCCACGAGCAGACCGGCGCGCGGCCGATCGTGATCAATACCGTGATCGACCCGGTGCTGACCGAAGTGCTGACCACGAGCGGCGCGCTGATGGTGGACGTGTTCGCGCCCTTCATCGGTCCGCTGGAGCAGGAACTCGGCACGATGCGCACGCGCCACGTCAACAAGGCGCACGGTCTGGTCGATTTCGCCGAGTACGAGGAGCGCATCAACGCGACCAACTATGCGCTGTCGCACGACGACGGCGTGTCGACCAACTACGCGGATGCGGAAATGATCCTCGTCGGCGTGTCGCGTTCGGGCAAGACACCAACCTGCCTCTACATGGCGCTGCACTACGGCGTGAAGGCGGCCAACTATCCGCTGACCGACGAAGATCTGGAAAAGATGGAGCTGCCGGCGCGCTTGCGGCCGTATCGCAATCGTCTCTACGGGCTGTCGATCGATGCGCAGCGCCTGGCGCAGGTGCGCGAGAACCGCCGTCCGAACAGCCGCTACGCGACGCTGGAACAATGCCGCTGGGAGCTGACCCAGGCCGACAAGCTGTTCAGGCGCGAAAACATCCCAGTGCAGAACACCACCCATACCTCGATCGAGGAGATCGCGAGCAAGATCCTGTCGGCGCTCGGCATCGAGCGGCACATGTTCTGAGGCGAAAAACAGGGGAGATGAGTGAGAAACGAATGACTCAGGTCGGAGGCTCGTTTCTGCCCGACGGGTTCGGGCATCGCGCCAAGAAGCCGAAAAACGGACGGTCGCGCGGGAAGCTCATCGTAGCAGCCAGCGGCGCGCGGCGGCAGTCTGGTCGTGTGGTGGCCCGCTGCTATGATCGGTCGCATGAGTACGCTCGCTAACAAGCCGCTGAAACTTTTCCCAGGGCGCTTCGCCTACCTGATGGGCCTGTACGCGGAAAACCATGTGCGCCTCGTGCGCCTGTTCGCGCCGCAGCGGCTGGCCCAAGGCAGCTATCTCTCCTCGATCGACGATGGTCTTGATGTGCGCCTGGATCTCGTCGAGCAGCACCGCTACACCGTAGAACTGCGTCTTAACTACGTACTGCGCGACAGCGCGGCCGGCGAGCTGTCGCCGTCGGCCTGGCTGCGTGTCTATCAGGACGCCCATCTCGCCGAAGCGACCCACTGTCATCCGGGGCGCCACCTCATCGACGTGCTCGGTCCGTATCCGCCGGCGTCGACGGTGTTCCAGCACCGCC
>JAAFHE010000815.1 GCA_013298265.1 Lysobacterales bacterium
CACCATCCTGATGCCGGTGTGTCAGCGCTGTTGCGTCGGTAGCGAGGATGGCCGGTCCGGCCGGAACATCAACCGGGCCGGCACCCCTGGTTCGTTCCCGCTTACTCCGCCGGCGTTACACCGCGGTCGACCCGGACCCGCAGGCGATTGCCCGGGTGATGATCCATCGTGGCGTGGTAGATGTCCCCCCGATAGCGGTAGGTCACCTCATAGCCGACGACATCCGCATCGCCGCGCCAGCGGGTTTCCTCGCGGCAGCGGGTTTCATAGTCGCTGACGTAGCCCCCACTGGTCTCGTAGTAGTCGCCGCGGCGACGCGACGTGTTGTTGCCGACCGCACCACCAATCACCGCGCCGGCTATCGTCGCCGCCTTGCGGCCATCGCCCTTGCCGACCTGGTTACCGAGCGCACCGCCGATCACCGCACCGAGCAGAGTCGCGCCCGTGTGATTGCGTTGCGCCGTATAGCCCGGTTCATAGCGCTCGACCGGCTGGTCATAGCAGACCTCACGGCTGACCGGACGGCGCGTGCGCTCGACGATCGGATCGACATCAACAACGGTGGCCCAGTCATAGCGTGTTTCGTAGCGACCGTAGTCGGGGCGGGCAAGAGCCGGAGTGGAGAGCACCACGCCGGCCGCCAGGGCCATGCTGATGAATGCAACGTTCTTCATATCGCCTCCTTACTCCGGACGCCATGCCCGGCTCTCAACTGGCTGCAAAGGTAGGGACGATCCAGTGAAATCCTAGTTAATTCCGTCAGTTACGTAGCGTTCATTCAGTTTCCAGGGGGACTTGTGACGGCGCTGCATGGTGTGTTCCGGCCTGTGTCCAGGCCAGCACGCGTGCGGCGATGGCAGCGGCGCCGCGGCCCAGCAGCGGTCCGACATGGCTGCTGTCGCAGCGCCAGAATTCCGCGCCCAGCTGTTGCGACAATGCGTGGCTCGCGGCGGTGGGCACGACCTCGTCACCGTCACAGGCGATGACGAGCACCGGGCAGCGCGGCGCGGCGACCTCGATGCCCGCCGCCGCCTCGCGCACTACCGCCGCCGACTCGTCACGCCAGCGCCGGAACGCATACAGGCGGGCGGCTTCGTCCGCATCCGGCAACGCACGCTGCGTGCTCGCGAACCGGCGCCGGCTGCCCCAGGGGACGATGTCCTGCGGCAACGCGCGCACCGCAGGCCGTGGCACGATGCCGCGCGGCGGCAGCGGATCGACGAGGACCAGCGCAGAGGCATCGACGTCGGCGGCGATCGCCAGCGCGATAAGGCCGCCGAGGCTGGCGCCGATCAGTACGGGCCGCCGCAGCGCGGTCGCCGCAGCGCGCATCTGCGCGAGATAGTGTGCCAGGCGTGTCTGCGCAAGCCCGCCACCGGCCGGGACGAGGTCGGGTGCCTGCAATGTGCGTGTGTGCGCACGCCAGACGCGCTGCCACAGCGCCCATTCCCAGCCACCACCGCCGGCGCCGTGGATCGCGAGGGCTGCGGTCGCGTTGTCGCCGATTCGCTGCATGCGGGCGATTGTCGCCGCAACGGGCAGCTCCGGGGAGCACAGTGCCGCGCTTGAGCCGTCGCCGGGCACTACCGACATCCATCCGTAAAGGAGGCGCAAGAGGGAAGATCGACAGGAAGTGGAATTTTCTACGAGATGAAGCGTATAGCGCAGCGCGGGCGCGCACATTGCTCCAGCGCAGGCCGCCGGCCGCTGCGGCGGACGTTGCTGCGCAACGCATGGCGCATCGCAGCTTGACGCTTGCATGACAAGGGGCAAGGCTACGTCCACGCCGCCGCCCGTCGTGGTGGCGTACCCGCCATGACCGCCCGCCCCGCGCCCGACCGCCGGGGTCAAAGCGCCTTTCGCGGACGACCATGACGGCCCTGTATCCACGTCAAGCTGGGAGGGTTACGTCATGTCCTACACCACCGATGGCATCCGAAACATCGCGCTCGTGGGCCACGCGAGCGCGGGCAAAACGACCTTGTTCGAAGCATTGCTGCAAGCCGGCGGCACGATCCAGACCCAGGGCAGCGTCGAACGCGGCTCCACCGTCTCGGACTTCGATCCGATGGAAAAGGAACGCCAGCATTCGATCGCCGACACGATTGCCTCGATCGATCGCGGCGAATGCCACATCAACCTCATCGACACACCCGGACATCCCGAATTCCGTGGCCCGACGCTGTCGGCCCTTGCCGCCGTCGAAACCTGCGCCATTGTGGTCAACGCGCACAATGGCATCGAGTTCTCGACGCACCGCCTCATGGAATACGCCAAGCAGCGCAACCTGTGCCGCCTGCTGGTCGTCAACAAGATCGACGGCGGTAACTGCCGCGCACTGGTGGAAAGCCTGCGCGAAACCTTTGGCTCCGAATGCCTGCCCATCAACTTGCCCGCGCAGGGCGGCAAGGCCGTGGTGGACTGTTTCTTCAAGCCCGACGGCGTCGCCGATTTCGACAGCGTCGCGGCCGCGCACCAGCGCATCATCGACCAGGTTGTCGAAATCAACGAAACCGTGATGGGGCATTACCTCGACGAAGGCGAGCAGGGCCTG
>JAAFHE010000816.1 GCA_013298265.1 Lysobacterales bacterium
CGGCAGGCCGAAATAGGGAAGCGCTGGACAGAGAGCTACGTGTCGCAGGGCGAGAACCGTGAACAGGCACGAGAAATAGAACGGACTTTGAAACCCCCAAAGCGTGTTTTCGAAACTCGTCGTCAACAGCGGCATGACCAGCACAGCGAGCTGCAGCACGCGCTTCGTCGCGCCAGCGGTGGTACGGGTAACGAACGCGAAACACAGTGCGATCGCCGTTGCGTAGACGGCGGCATTGGCGAGCGCAAACACGCGATTGTCCCAATGGTTGCCATTGAGTGTCAGCACGACCAGGTCGAACAGGCGTTTGGTAAATATGCGGTGTTCGTTGTGTGCACTGACCAGTTGAGACAGCGTCAGCTCTCCCTCCAGCCAGGGGCGTATCAGCAAAAAGCCTTCGCTGTCCCACTGGTCGGACAGCGGTGTCCAGTTCGCGAACAGCAGGACCATCGCCGCATGGCAGGCGAACGCGAAGAGCCAGGCGAGCACGAATGGTGCGATGCGACTGAACGGCGAACGAAGGACCTCGGACATGGGTTTCTTTCGGTTAGGTCGCCGTCGGGTCTACGGCGACAACGGTTGCAAACGCAGTTCGGCCAGATATCCCCAATCACAGGCGGCATTGCCGCTCGCGCCCGGTGCTGCAGTGACGCGGAGCGTGTCGCCGCTCCGGACTTCCATGGCATCGATCGTCGCGACCTGGACGCCGCGATCGTTATCCGATGCAAATGGGTCAAGGGTGCGCTGCATCTGCATGGCGGCCTCGTTGTCGCGCAGCAGGTCGATCTGGAAACGAATTCCGTCGGCGTGCGCGTCCGCACAGCCGGCGGATTCGTACGCGGCACGGCGGACGCCGTATCGTGCTGTTACCCGATAGCGTCCCGTTCTCGGCGCGAAATCCAGAGTTGCCTGAGCGTGCATGAACATTGCGGGCGCCTCGTTCTCGACGATCGCCTCGATCGCGCCGCTACGGGCGATCGGGGCGAGGTCGAAGCCCGGATAAAGCGCTGCGGCAAGGGCTGGGGGCAGCGTCGACCCTTCTTCGCGCCGCAGTTCGACAGGCGTGAAGCCCACACGCATGCGCGGCATCAGCAGCCGCTGCTGCCAGCCTACCGGCGCGATGAATCGGAGCTGGCTTACGCCCGGCTGGCGTTCGCCATACGCCCAATGAAGGTAGGCCCGTTCGTCGGCCAGGAACGGCGACAGCAGAAACCCGCCGGCGGCAACGCCACGCACCAGGCGGAATTGGCGTACCTCTCCATTGTCGAGAGCGACCTCCATGACCAGCGCGGGTTCGCGCAGCAGCGCCGCGAAAATACGCCCGCTCGCGCTCAACGCGATATCCGCATGCAGGATCAGCGCGGCACCGTGTGCAGGTACATCGATCCATTCGCCCGTCACGGCGTCCCCGTAGCTGACGGGCACGGGACGAACAGGGTTGCGTTCCTCACCGACACGCTGAAGCAGCACGAAATCACGTTCGAACTCGACAGGCCGGTAATTGCGCCAGATCGCCAGCAGTGCGAGCGAATCCTCGCTGGTGGGGTAGCGCAGGTCGATGGCTTCGAGTTTCAGCAAGACGTACGGTGGGGCGTTCACGCCGAGGAAATAGGCCTCGTTGAGACGCAGCAGCGAGGGCGTAAATGCGGCATAGCTCTGGAAGACCGGCCTCGGCGCGAACGAAAGGTCATTGACGAGTACGAGCCCCTGGCCGGAAGTCAGCAGATCGACGCGCTGCGTGCCGACGATTGCGCGCACGCGCGGCAGGTCCAGCCGCTCCCGAACCGCCGAGCGCCCGGCCTCGTACTGCGCGCGCAACGACGTGGGGTCAAACACGGAGCGCCAGATCGACGCGATGTACGAGGCATTCTTGCGATACGTCTCTGGCGTAGCCACGGGTGTGACCAGCCAGAGCGACCCGGCGATCAGGGCGACGAAGGTAAACGATGCTGCGCGCCGCAGTTCTGCAGAAGGAAGGTCGCGCGCGAAACCCATCACTACGACGATCGCCAGCGCGCACAACGGGAGGAAAAAGCCGACATGGGCGTGATCGGCGCGAGTGAATGACGCGCGCCAGGCGATGAACACAAGCGCGGCGATATACCCGGCCACGGCCAGCGCGCGCAGGCGCGCCGATCGGGCCACGTGCAGCCATGCGAGCAGCAGCAAGGCCACGACCGCGGCGGCTGCGGCGCAGACGACGAGCGGCGACAGTTCGCCACTGGTCCCCATTGCGTGACCGTACGCTGCGGCCATCTCGAGCGAAGTGCGCAGATACGCGGGAATGCCGGCAATCGCCTGGCCGTTCGCGAGCCAGAGCGCGAACATCGTTGCCGGCAAGCCGAGGAACCAGGCTGTCGCGACGGATCTACGGCCGCGCGCGAGAAGCAGCAGCGTGCCAACGAGCCAGACGCCGATCGTCAGCGGAAAGAAACTGAACTTCAGCAGTGCGAGCGCGGAACACAGTGCAGCGACCACAGCCAGCAGTAGCGTCAAGCGCGCGTCCGGCGCCGAGCGCGCGACGTGCTCTACTGCCGCTATCGCAACAGCGA
>JAAFHE010000817.1 GCA_013298265.1 Lysobacterales bacterium
AAACATGCATGAGCAGCACTCTGGCGACGGTCCGCGCGAACGCTACACCGGCGAGCCGGGCGACGACAATGCTCGCGAGCCGGCTCTGAGGTTTCCGCGGGCCGCCACGACGGCGCCCACTGCGCCAGCCTCGACCACATCCGCTGAACATCCACGCCCGCTACACTGAAACACATGTCCGAATCCTCCCGCCCGCCGCATGCCGCTAACGGCTCACCCTGGCGCCGCATGGCCGAGCAGGCCTTCAGCCGGGCCGCCGGTGCGCCGCTGATCGCAGGCAACCGGGTCGATCTGCTGATCGACGCCGCGATGCATTTCGAGGCCTGGGGGCGCGATATCGCCGCCGCGCGGCGTTCGATATTTCTGGAAAACTACATCATTCGTGACGACGAGGTCGGGCGACGCGTGCGCGACGCGCTCGCCAACCGCGCCGCCGCCGGCGTCGCGGTCTGCGTCGTGCGCGACTGGCTAGGGTGTCTGGGACTGGACGGCAAACGCTTCTGGCAGCCGTTGCTGGATGCCGGCGGCGAAGTGCGTTCCTACAACCCGCCGCGTTTTTCCAGCCCGCTCGGCTGGATCAGCCGCGATCATCGCAAGCTGCTGATCATCGACAACGATCTGGCCTGCATCACCGGCGTCTGCCTGTCGCAGAAATGGCTGGGCAATCCGGCCAAGAAGATCCCCCCCTGGCGCGACACCGGCGTCAGTCTGCGCGGGCCCGTCGTCGCCGAACTCGTGCATGTATTCGCCGAACTCTGGGCACAGCTCGGCGCGCCGCTGCGCGGCGAACTGCTGCAGACCTCGGCGGTGATCGCCGGCGACACCGAGGTACGCGTGATCGCGACCCAGCCCAGCACCGCCGGGCTATTCCGCCTCGACCAGCTCATCGCCGCGATGGCGCGCGAACGGCTGTGGCTGTCGGATGCGTATTTCGTCGGCCTGGCGCCCTACGTGCAGGCACTGGCCTCGGCCGCGCGCGATGGAGTCGACGTGCGTCTGCTCGTGCCCGGCACCAGCGACATTCCCGCGGTCGCACGCCTGTCGCAGGCCGGCTACCGGCCGCTGCTCGAAGCCGGCATCCGGGTATTCGAGTGGAAGGGCTCGATGATGCACGCCAAAACCGCCGTGGCCGATTCGCGCTGGGCGCGGGTCGGTTCCAGCAATCTCAATATCTCGAGCTGGCTCGGTAACTGCGAGATCGACCTCGCGATTGAGGATCGCGACTTCGCCGCGCAGATGGAACGCCAGTTCCTCATCGATCTCGACAACGCGACCGAGATCGTGCTGAAGAAGCGCAAAGTCCACAAATCCGCAAAGAGCGACGTACCGCGGCAGAGCGGCAGCTCCAGCCGCGCCGCCGCGGGCGTCATTCGCCTGGCGCACAGCGTCGGCACGGTGCTCAGCAACCAGCGTGTCCTCGGCCGCACCGAGGCGGGCTCGCTGCCCTGGGTTGCGCTGAGCCTGCTCGCGCTGGCGTTCGTGAGCCTACGCTGGCCCTGGGTGCTGGCCTGGCCGATCAGTATCCTGATCGGGCTGCTCGGGCTGAGCCTGCTGACGGGCTACGTGCAGACGCGCCGGCGCGACCGGGCGGCCTCGCGCAAGGACGAGCCCGAGAAAATCGTCGAAGTGCCCCGCACGTCCGGGTCAGAGCACCGCGCCGGCGAAATCGAAATCGAAGCCGCCCAGCCAGTCGCACACCACGACGCCGTTGGCATAGTGGGCGCCACCACGCAGCAGCTCGCCGATGTCGCTCATGTCGTTGACACCGGTCGCGATGACGATCTTGCCGAGACCGCGCACGCTGGCGAAGCGATCGGCCATCGTCGTCCAGGGTGAGCCGTTCGCGACTGGCACCGTGGGCCGCTCAAAGCGCACGACGTTGAAGGCCGCATGCTGCAGCCAGCGCTGGGCACGTTCCGAATCGTCATTCGCGCGCAGGCAGAAGCGCGCGCCGACCCGCTGCAGGGTCTCGATCGACCCATCGTTGGGCTGCTGCTCGATCAGGTCGGCGATATCGAACTCGAGCGCGATCGCGGAAGCCGGCACCGCCTGTGCTCGCAGCTCGGTCGCAAGCCACGGCGCGAACGCCGCGTCGAGCAGTGATTCGGCGCTGATCGGCAAGAACAGGCGCAGTTCGCCGATATCGCTGCCGCGCGCATGCACCTGGCGCAGCGCGAGGCGGATCAGGCGCCTGTCGGCCAGCGTCGCCAGGCCCAGGCCGCGCGCCAGCGGCAGGTATTCCTCCGGCTCGATCAGGATGCTCTGCGAACTGCGCGGCGGCTTGAGCTGCATGCGCGCCAGATACTGCCCGCTGAGGTTGCCGGCCAGCGGTGCAAACGGCTGATAGGACAGCAGCGAATTGCTGGGATCGGCGGCTGTGCGCAGAATCGCGCGGACCAGACGCACCCGCGGATCCTCGGTCGCGGCATTCGGATCACGCAGGTCCAGCGCGACGTCGCCGCCGCCGGAGGATTGCAGCGTCAGCGCCTGCTGGCGCACGCGCCGAATCAGGCTTTCAGCGCGATCGGCCGGGCCTGTCACGCGCAG
>JAAFHE010000818.1 GCA_013298265.1 Lysobacterales bacterium
AGGCCTCGACCCAGGCGCGCAGGCCCGTCGCGTTCTCACAGGCATCGAGCTGGGTGGGCCGTCCCAGCGAAATCTCCAGCGGCCACGCGCCTGCGCCCTCCAGCCAGGACCGATGCTGCAGGCGGTAGCGCTGTGACAGCCCGTCGCGCAGCGAATCAGGAAACAGCAGTTTCATCGGAATTCATCGGTGCTGCGGCGAGCTTCAGCCGGTTCGACGCTTCGTCGAACTCGATCGGGACGATGTACGACGCCTTGCGATCCTTGATGTGCACGAAGCAGGCGCCGCCGATGAAGGGCTCCAGCGTCATCACCGATTTCAGTGGCGTTGCGACGATCATCTGGAAGCCGAAGGTCTTGAAGATATTCATCGCCATCGTCGTGAACTCCGCGTCGGCCTTGTCGAACGCTTCATCAAGAAAGACCGTCGAGAAGCGCGGCAGCGCGCGATCTTGTCCGCCGAGCTGATAGCGCAGTGCCGCGGCCAGGCAGGTCGCCGCCAGTTTCTGCCGCTGGCCGCCGGATTTGCCCGCACCGCTGAGGTAAACCTCGACTTCGACACCGTCGGCGTCGAGTTCCCGCGCGACGAATTCCACATGCTGGCGCACATCCAGGACGAGCGCGCGCCAGCGGCGGTCTTCGCTGTCCTGGCTCGAAAAGCGATTGACCAGGGCGCTGATGACGCCGAAGCGTGTTTCGGCAAGCTCCGGATCGTCATTGAACGACTGGCTCAAGGAGGCGCGCAGGGTCTGCTTGAACGCGACGACCTCGTCGAGCTGCCGGTCCCGGGTCTCGATGTTCAGATGGGTGCCGGGACCGAACGGGGCGACAGCCAGGCTGTCGTTGACGACACTCATGCGATCACGAATGCCCTTGCGCTCGTGGTCGAGCTGCGTGGACAGTCGCGTGAGGTTCTGGTCGCTCTGTTCGCGCAGCAGCAGCAGGAAGCGCGCCTCGAACGCGGGCAGGCCATCGTGCTCGAGGCGTTCGAGCTTCGAAAAGAAATCCTCGGCGCTCGCCAGAGTGGCGTCCAGGCCGCCCGCTTCCGCCGGCCAGCCGCTGACGAAAGCGCCAAAGCGCTTTTCGATCGTCGCGCGCAGCGACATCAGCTGCGCAGTGACGGTGCGGGTTTCCTCGCCCAGCGCACGTACGACGCTGACCGTCGTCATGTCCAGCCCGTCCAGCGTCAGTTCGCCGCCGGCGGCCGAGAACCGCTGATCCAGGCCGGACTGCTGCGTTGGCGTCAGCGCAAGCGACAGGCGTTCAGGAATCAGGCGGTCGCGTTTGCGCATCAGTTCGGTGCGCCTGTGTTCCTTCAGTTTGATCGCGGCCGCGCGTTCGTTGCCCAGTTCGGCCGCGAGTTCATACACGCGGCGCTGCCGGGCGATTTCATAGTCAAGCTTTTCGAGATCGGGATGCGCCGCCTGCTCTTCCCGGATTTGCGCCTTCAGTGCGTCGACACGCGCCAGCGAGGCCGCAACGTCGATATCTTCCCAGCGTGCATTGGCGAGCTGGTTGCACGCGAGCAGACGTGCCTGCGCCGCCTTGTGTTCGCTGCCGGCGGCATCGATGGCCAGCCTGAGCCGTTCGATCTCGGCGGCATGGTTCGCCGCCTGCTCGCGATACAGCGACAGCTTGGCCGCGTTGTCGAATCCGAGCACCCAGCGGCTGCGGTCGTCGATGCGAAAACGGTCGTTCTTCTCATGGCGCGTGCGTCCGTGCCTGATCTGGCCCTCGCGCGTGATCGCGCGCTCGGCCTTACGCAATGCGGCCAGGGTGTCGACGCACTCGTAGTCGAAGTGCGCCTTGAGTTCGTCGCGCAGCCACGCGCTGTGGCTGGCCGTGGCGAGATTCAGTTTGTGGATCAGCGAGCCCGCCGAAATACCCCGCGATACCGCGGCGGGCGTCTGCGCGACCCGGTGGTAGACCAGCCGTTCCCCAAGGTGTGTGCTGTTGAGATACGACGAAACCGGCGCGTAGTAGTCCTCGTCGACGAGCAGCGATTGCGCGAAGCCGCCCAGCACACGCTCGATCGCGCCCTGCCACAGGACTTCCGAGGCCTTGACCTCGATCAGTTCGCCCGCGAACGGCAGCTTCTCCTCCGGCACGCGCACGGCCCGTGCGAGCGTTTCGCGCAGGGCCAGCATGCGCGCGGGCATATTCGAGCGCTGCCGCTCGAGCGCGGCGACCTCGCGCCGTGCCGCATCGAATGCTGCCATCGCCGCTTCGCGCTGCTGCTTGAGTGCAAAGCGGCGCTCGTCGAGCCGTTCGCCGCGATCGCCCTCCTGCAGCAGGTATTGCCTCGCCGCTTCGCGGCGCTCGGCGAAAGCGACGGCCGTATCGGGCAGCGTCCATTCGAGCACGCGGCATTCGCGCAACAGATGATCGCGTTTGTCCAGCCTCGCGCCGCGTTGCCGCTCCGCTTCGTCGAGATCGCCGGCGAGCCGTTCGAGCAGACTTCCGCCCAGGTCCGAGCGCTTGTCCTGCAGGGTGCGCAGCTTGTTCAGCTCGTCGGTTTCCTGATCCCTCAGCTGCTGGCGCTCCTGC
>JAAFHE010000082.1 GCA_013298265.1 Lysobacterales bacterium
CAGCCAGTCTATGGTCCGCTGCTGCGTGTCGGGCATCACGGCCGCGCGGCGCAACGTGGCAATACCGGTATCGAAATCGCCCGCTTCGATCTGCGCCTGGCCGAGATCGGCGACAAGACCAGCGCGCTGCGGGGTCAAGACGACCGCACGCTCGAGCGCGGGCAACGCCGTGGCGAGGTCGCGACGCTGGCGTGCCGCGCGCGCCAACGTACGCAATGCGGCCGCATGCGCAGGATCACGCTCCACCGCCGCCTGCGCCAATTCCTGCGCCCCTGCGGCATCGCCGCCGGACAGCGCCAGATCGGCTGCGCCGACGTAGAGGTCGATCTCGCCCGGCCGCAGCGCGATCAGCCGCTGCAGCAAGGTCAATGCCGCCGCGCTGTCCCCTTCGCGCGCGAGCAGGCCGGAAAGATTGCGCAATGCATCCGTATGACTCGGGTCCAGTTCGAGCACGCGCCCATACGTGCTGGCCGCAGCAACGCCGTCGCCGCCCACTTCGTGCAGGTAGGCCAGATGAAACAGCACCGCGATGTCCTCCGGCCAGCGCTGCGCTGCCGTCTCCAGCAGCTGCCGTGCAACCCCAGCCTGTCCCGCCTGAAATGCGGTGACGGCGGTCTGCAGCCATAGACCCGGCTGCTGAGGCTGCCACTGCAGGCACTGCCGCAGCGGCTCCAGAGCCGCTGCGGCATCGTTGCGCTGTAGCGCGAACTGGGCCTGCCGCCACGCCGCGTCAAAGGCCGCGCGCGCGCCGCTCATGCGTCCGGCAGACGGCGCGGCAGGCGCTGCATCAGGCTGCAGCCAGCAACGCGTTGACGCGTCGCACGAAGCCGGCCGGATCACCGAGCTGGGCGCCGTCCATCAGCTGGGCCTGCTCGAACAGCAGCAGGCTGAACTCGCCCGCACGCGTCAAGTCGGCCTCCGCCTCGATGCGCTGGACCAGCGCATGCTGCGGGTTGATTTCGAGGATAGGCTTGCTCGCCGGCGCATCGTGCCCGGCTTCGCGCATCAGGCGCTGCATGTGCGAGGCCATGTCGTATTCGTCGAGTACGAGGCAGGACGGCGAGTCGGTCAGGCGTTGGCTCACACGCACGTCACGGACGCGTTCACCCAGAAGCTCCTTGAGCTTGGCGATCACCGGTTCGGCCGCCTTGACCGCCTCCTCGCGCGCCTGCTTGTCGCCGCCGCCTTCGAGCGCGTCGAGATCGAGATCGCCCTTGGCCACGTTGCGCAGCTTCTTGCCACCGTACTCGCTGAGATAGCCGAGCATCCATTCGTCGATGCGGTCGAACATCAGCAACACTTCCACATTGCGAGCGCGCAGTGCCTCGATCTGCGGGCTGCCCTTGGCCGCGCCGTAGCCATCGGCGCTGATGTAGTAGATCGGTTCCTGGCCGATCGGCATGCGCGCGATATAGTCGTCCAGCGACACCGTGCGAGCCTGCCCTTCCGAAGCGGTGGACGCGAAACGCAGCAGCTTCGCAATGCGCTCACGATTGGCGCCGTCTTCGGCAATGCCTTCCTTGAGCACGTTGCCGAAGCTGTCGACGAAGGCCTGGAATTTTTCCTTGTCGTCGTTGGCAAGCTTTTCCAGCAGGTCCAGCGTGCGCTTGACGCAGGCGGCGCGGATCTGCGCGACGAGACGGTTGTCCTGCAGGATCTCACGGCTCACGTTCAGCGGCAGGTCGTCCGAGTCGACCACGCCGCGCATGAAGCGCAGATAAGACGGAAGCAACTGCTCACTGGCGTCCATGATGAACACGCGGCGGATGTAGAGCTTGAGGCCCTTCCGCTCTTCGCGTCCGCTGAACATCGCGTCGAACGGCGGCTTGGACGGCAAGTACAACAGCAAGGTATAGCTCTGCGAACCTTCGACGCGGTTGTGCGTCCAGGTGGCCGCGTCGCTGAAGTCATGCGCCAGCGACTTGTAGAAGCCCTGGTAGTCCTCGTCCTTGAGCTCGGACTTGGGGCGCGTCCACAGCGCCGCGGCGTGATTGACGGTTTCAAACTCGTCGGTGGACTTGCCGTCCTTCTGCACCGGCAGACGGATCGGGAAAGCAATGTGGTCGGAATACTTCGCGATCAGGTCGCGCAGCTTCCAGGCGCCGAGGAATTCGTCCTCGCCGTCCTTCAGGTGCAGGACGACGCTGGTGCCGCGCGGCGCTTCGATCGCGTCGATGGTGTATTCGCCGCTGCCATCGGAATCCCAGCGTACGCCTTCGGCGGCCGGGCTGCCGGCGCGACGCGTGATCAGGGTGACCTTGTCGGCGACGATGAATGCGGAATAGAAGCCGACACCGAACTGCCCGATGAGCTGGGTGTCCTTACGTGCGTCACCGGACAACGACTCGAGGAAGCGTCGCGTACCCGAGCGCGCGATCGTGCCGATGTTCTCAATGACTTCGTCGCGTCCCATGCCGATGCCGTTGTCGCGCAGGGTCAGCGTGCGCGCCTCGGCGTCAAAATGGATATCGATGCGAAGCTCCGCATCGCCTTCGGTCAGCGCCGGGTTGGCGAGCGCCTCGAAACGCAGCTTGTCGCAGGCGTCCGACGCATTGGAGACGAGTTCGCGCAGGAAAATTTCCTTGTGCGAATAGAGCGAATGCGTGACCAGGTGCAGCACCTGGGCGACTTCGGCCTCGAATTTGCGGGTCTGTGCAGTGGTCTCGGTCATGGTTTCCATCGTGCGCGAAGTGGAGGTAGCCGCGTGTTTGGGGGCGCTGGCAACAGTTTCAACGGCTAGCCAGGCCAAAATCCACAACGCAAAAAGCCGCCCAGGGGGCGGCTTTTCGCTGACGGCGCGGAGCGGTTTACTCGGGCTTCTCAGACTTCCCGGACTTGCCATGCTTGCCCAGGTCTTCCTGGATGCGCGCCGCCTTGCCTTCCAGGCCACGAAGGTAGTACAGCTTGGCGCCACGCACCTTGCCGCGGCGCTTGACCGACACCGAGTCGATCACGGCACTGTGGGTCTGGAACACACGTTCCACGCCGGTGCCGTGGGAAATCTTGCGCACGGTGAAAGCCGAATTGAGGCCCGCGTTCTTCTTGGCGATGCAAACGCCTTCGTAAGCCTGCACGCGCTCGCGATTGCCTTCCTTGACCTTGACATTGACGACGACGGTATCGCCGGGGCCGAAATCCGGCAGGGAACGCTTGATCTGGGCGGCTTCGAACTGCTGAAGGAGGTTGCTCATGACACTCACCAATCTGGTCTGAATTATCTTTCCGGCGCCGGGCCGGCCCTTGGCTCTTGGTGCGGCGCAACCGCAGACGGTTCCGCTGTACCGGCCGCGAGCCACTCGCGGCGAAATTCTTGCAACAACTCGCGTGCCTGTTTGTCCAGCACAACCCGCGCGAGCAAATCGGGCCGACGCAACCACGTTCGACCCAGCGATTGTTTCAGGCGCCAACGCCGGATCATCGCATGGTTTCCCGATTGCAGCACGGCGGGCACATCGCCCAGTTCGTCCTGCATCGGTCGCGTGTAGTGCGGGCAGTCGAGCAGTCCGTTCGAAAACGAATCCTGTTCGGCCGACGCCGCGTCGTTCAACGCGCCTTGCTGCAGTCGGCCGACCGCATCGATCAGCACTGCCGCACCCAACTCGCCGCCGGACAGCACGTAGTCGCCGATGGAAATCTCCTCGTCGACCTCGCGCGCCAGCAAGCGCTCGTCCACTCCTTCGTAGCGGCCGCAGAGCAGGATCAGTCGCTCCTGTCTTGCGAGTTCCGCCACTTTCGCCTGAGTCAGCCGCGTACCCTGCGGGCTCAGGTAGATCGTCCTTGCCACTCCCGCTGCCGCCTGCCTTGCGGCCGACAACGCCGCCCGCAGCGGCTGGATCAGCATCACCATTCCCGGACCGCCCCCACAGGTGCGCCCGTCGACAGTGCGATAGCTGTCGGTAGCGAAGTCGCGCGGATTCCACGCTTCGACGCCCAGCAGGCCACGCTCCTGCGCCCGGCCAATGACACCGACCGCCGCGCATTGCCGCACAAACTCCGGAAACAGCGTGATGACGTCGATGCGCACCGCGCTGCCCTCGTTCAGAAATCCGGGTCCCAGTCGACGACGATGCGCCGCGAATCCAGATCCACCTGCTTGATGTATTGCTCGAGTACGAACGGAATCATCCGCTCGCGCTCGCCGTCACGAGCCACCAGCACGTCGTTTGCTCCGGTTGCGAACAAATGCGAGACCCGACCGAACGAAACGCCTTCCACTGTCACGACGTCCAGGCCTTCGAGATCGGTCCAGTAATACTCGCCGTCTTTCGGCTTGGGCAGCGACGAACGTAGAACCCAGACTTCGCTGCCGATCAGCACTGCGGCCTGGTCGCGGTCATCGACACCGGGCAACGTGGCGACCATGCCCTTGCCTTGCTCGCGACCGCGGCAACCACGAATCTCCCGCTCGGCACCGGCGGACTTCAGAATCCAGGGCTGATACCGGAAAATCTGCATGCGCGGATCGGTCCAGGATTCGAGCTTGACCGCTCCCGCCGTTCCCGACACCCCGACTATCCGGCCGACGAGAACGCGGCGTTCGACTTCCGCGCTCATGCGTCGTACCGCTTAGGCTGCCGCCGCAGCGACCTGCTTGGAAGCGCGCTTGAGCAACGCACGGACCTTTTCGGTCGGCTGCGCGCCCTTGGCGATCCACTCGTTCGCGCGAGCGACATTGAGTTCCAGAGGAACTTCCTTGCCAGCCGCGATCGGGTTGAAGTAACCCAGACGCTCGATGCTGCGGCCGTCACGGGCATAGCGCTCGTCGGCAACCACGATGTGATAGAACGGGCGCCCTTTGGCGCCGCCGCGGGACAGGCGAATCTTGACCATTGCTTGATCTTCTCTATGAGAATGGGCTGGTCGCGGACGCAACGAGCCCCAGGAAACGCGGCATTCTATGCGAAGGTCCGCGAAATTCAAAGCGGGGCCGCCAACAATACCCCATCCAACGCAGCCGGCCCAGCGCAACCTGCACATCCGGACCGGCCATCCCCGCTCAGCGCATCATGCCGCCACCAGGGAAACCACCGCCTCCCATACCCTTCATGGCACCGGACATCTGCCGCATCAGTCCCTTGAGACCGCCGCCGGCGAGCTTGGACATCATCTTTTCCATCTGCTGGTACTGCTTGAGCAGCTTGTTCACGTCCGAAGGCTGCATACCGGAACCGCGTGCCACACGCGCCTTGCGCGAGCCGTTGAGCAGATCGGGATGACGGCGCTCTTTCTTTGTCATCGAGTTGATGATGGCGATCATGCGGTGCACTTCGCGGTCGTTGGCCTTGGCCTTGACATGGTCCGGCAGGCTCGACACGCCGGGCAGCTTGTCCATGAGCGAGCCGAGGCCGCCCATGCTCAACATCTGCTGTAGCTGGTCGCGCATATCGTTGAGGTCAAAGCGCTTGCCCTTCATGACCTTCTCGGCCAGCTTCTGCGCTTTTTCCTGATCGACCTTCTGCTCGACCTGCTCGACCAGCGACAACACGTCGCCCATGCCGAGGATGCGCTGGGCAAGGCGATCCGGATGGAACGGCTCCAGCGCTTCGGTCTTCTCGCCGGCGCCGATGAACTTGATCGGCCGGCCAGTGATGTAGCGCACCGACAGCGCCGCGCCACCGCGCGCATCGCCGTCGGTCTTGGTCAGCACCACGCCCGTGAGCGGCAGCGCTTCGGCGAAGGCCTTGGCGGTGTTCGCCGCATCCTGGCCGGTCATCGCGTCGACGACGAACAGGGTTTCGATCGGCTTGAGCTCGGCGTGGAGCGCCTTGATCTCGGCCATCATGTCGGCATCGATATGCAGGCGTCCGGCGGTGTCGACCAACAGCACGTCGGCGAAATTCCGCTTGGCCGCGTCCAGCGCGCTGCGCGCGATCGCGACCGGGCTCTGCTCGCCGCTGGACGGATGGAACAGCACCTCAACCTGCTCGGCCAGCACGCGCAGCTGCTCAATCGCCGCCGGACGGTAGACGTCGCAGCTGACGACCATGACTTTCTTCTTCTTGCGCTCCTTGAGGAAGCGCGCGAGCTTGGCCGTGGTGGTGGTCTTGCCCGCGCCCTGCAGACCGGCCATGAGCACGACAGCAGGCGGCTGAGCAGCGAGATTGAGGTCGGTGTTGACCGTGCCCATGACCGCGGTGAGCTCGTCGCGGACCACACGTACCAGGGCCTGCCCCGGCGTCAGGCTCTTGAGCACGTCCTGGCCGACCGCACGCACCTTGACGCGCTCGATCAGGGCCTGAACCACGGGCAGCGCCACATCGGCCTCGAGCAGCGCAATACGCACTTCGCGCATCGACTCGCGGATATTTTCTTCGGTAAGGCGGGCGCGGCCGCGCAGGCGTTCGATGGTGGTAGACAGGCGCTGGCTCAGGGACTCGAACATGTGCGGCTTCAGTGCTGGGCAAAAGGACGGCGATTATAGCAGCGGCCCGCCGGCACGTTGGCGCGGGCGGCTTGCATGGCGCGAAACAGTACGCGCGTCCGCCCATGCCTGTGCGAAACTCGCCCGATGCTGATCTCCGTACTGGCGGCCGTCGCGGTCGCTGCCTACCTGGCCGCCACACTGCTCATCGCGGTTCCGGCCCTGCGCGGCACGCGCCTGCCGCGTCTGCCGGGCGCGACCGTAGCCGTGGTTGGCGTGCTCGCCCACGCGGGCTACCTGCTCGTGGCACATCGCGGCGGACTGGATCTGCATTTTTTTGCTGCGCTCAGCGTCGTCGCCATGCTGATTGCGGGGACGACGCTGCTGGTCAATCTGGTCCGGCCTGTCGATGCACTGGGCGTTCTGGTGCTTCCACTCGCCGCGGCGCTGCTCGCTGTCGATGCGTGGATCGCCCCGCCGACCCAGCCCATCGCCATGGGCTGGCAGATCAAGCTGCACGTCATCGTCGCACTGCTCGGCTACGCGCTGCTCAGTGTCTCCGCAGTGCTGGCGTTGCTGCTGCTCGCCCAGGAGCGCGCATTGCGCAACCGCGACGTGGCCAGCCATTGGCTGCGCGTGCTGCCGCCGTTGACGCTGACGGAAAGCCTGATGTTTCGCCTCGTCGGCAGCGGATTCGTACTGCTTAGCGCCACCCTGCTCAGCGGCGTGCTGTTCGTCGAGAACCTGTTTGCCCAGCATCTGGTGCACAAGACGATCCTGTCCATCGTCGCCTGGGTGGTGTTCGGCACCTTGCTCGCGGGCCGCTGGCGCTTCGGCTGGCGTGGCCGCCGCGCCGTGCGCCTGCTGCTCATCGGCATGGCGGTGTTGCTGCTGGCCTTCTTCGGTAGCAAATTCGTGCTGGAACTGCTGCTTTCACGCACACCTTGAGCCGGTTTGTCGCGATGCTTGCTGTACATCGCGCGGCAAGGGCAGAATCGCCCTGCCAGCATGCACTTATGCGATTGACTTGAGGCACTTTCCCCAGCCATGAAGTCCGATCCCGCCGCAGAACGCCGCCGCTTCACGCGCTTCACGTTCGAAGGCACGGTGCGCCTTTACTCGGGCACCGCCATGTGGGAAACCAAGCTCGTAGACGTTTCGCTCAAGGGTGTGCTGATCGAGCGACCCACGCAGTGGTCGGGCAAGATCGGCGGCGGCTACCGCATGGATCTGCGCATCAACAACAGCGTGATCATCAGCATGGGAGTGTCGATCGCCCACATCATGCCGCACCGCCTGGGCTGCCGCTGGGAAAAGATCGACCTGGACAGCTTTGCGCAACTCAAGCGTCTGATCGAGCTCAATCTCGGCGACCCGGCCCTGCTCAATCGCGAACTCTCGGCACTGGGCAACTGAATCGATTGCCCGCACTCGTCCGTCCAGCGAGGGCGCTGGCCAATCCCGACAGCCTGAATCGAAAAGCAGACTCGACCGTGGCTTTAGGTGCCGTGCTCCAGTAGGCTCCGGCATGTTGCAACGCATGAAATCGTCCGCCAGTCGTACCGAGCCCATGAGCACCTACCGGTCCCGCCGCCCGCCCGAACGCCTGCGTTTCGGCGCTGCAAACGACGCACCCGTGCCGAATGGAGAGCTGTTGACCAGTCGCGACGGCACGCCGCTGCTTATTCGTCCCATTCATGCCGACGATGTTGCTGCATTGCAGCGCGGTTTCTCACGACTGCAGCCCGAAGAAGTGCGCATGCGCTTCCTGCATACGCTGACGGAGCTGCCCGACCAGCTCGCCCAACGACTGTGCCGCCTCGATCCGGAGCAGGAGCTGGCCTTCGTCCTGGTCGATCGGGCCGAGAGCACCGAGCCTGAAATCTACGGCGTGGCACGCGCCTACATCGACACCAATACCGATGGCGCCGAATTCGCGCTGATCGTGCAGCGCCGCTTCACCGGTCAGGGCTTTGGCAGCCGGCTGCTGAACCGCGTCATCGATGCCTGCCGCGTCCGTGGCGTGCAGGAAATCTGGGGCGATGTGCTGGCCGAGAACCACGCCATGCTGGATCTCTGCGACGAGTTTGGTTTCCGTCGCGAAAGCGTGTTCCACGACGCGTCACTGACCCGCGTCCGCCTGCATCTCTGAGCCCCGCAGCGGGCACCGCGGATCCACTCCCCTGAGCGCCAAGGCAACGCGCTAAACTAGGCGGTCCTGCCGCCGGCCGCCTTGGCCGGCGACGCCTATCTGTGCCGCGATGACTCCGACTCTGCTCCGCCCGCCGCTACCCAAATCCGCCAAGGTCCGCCGCTTCTGGGAGAGCCCGCCGGGCTCCAGCCTCGCGCTGGTGCTCGAGGAAACCGGCCGCCATCACGCCGGCCTGGTCGTAGCCGTCACGCGCGACACCCATTCAGCCCATGCGCTGGAAACGGAGTTGGCCAGCTTCACCAGCGGCAGCACCGAAGTGTTGCATTTTCCCGACTGGGAAACCTTGCCTTATGACCTTTTCGCGCCGCATCCGGAAATCGTGTCGCAGCGCATCGCAACGCTGTACCGCCTGCCCGCGTTGACCCGCGGTCTGCTGGTGGTGCCGGTCGCGACGCTGATGCAGCGCCTGGCGCCGCGCAGCTACATCGGCGGCACGGGGCTTGCGCTGCAGGTCGGCCAGAAGCTCGAGCTCGGCGCGGAGCAGCGGCGCCTCGAGGCTGCCGGCTACCGCCACGTGCCGCAGGTGCTGGAACCGGGCGATTTCGCCGTGCGCGGCGCGCTCATCGACATCTACCCCATGGGTGCAGCCGAGCCGTATCGCATCGAACTGTTCGACGAGGAAATCGAGTCGATCCGCAATTTCGATGCGGAAACCCAGCGTTCGTTGCATAAAGTCGACTCGGTGCGCCTGCTGCCCGGGCGCGAATTCCCGCTGACCGACGAATCGGCCAAGAGCTTCCGCACCCGGCTGCGCGAACGTTTTCCGATCGATATCAGACGCTGTCCGCTGTACCAGGACATCCGGGAAGGAACGACACCAGCCGGTATCGACTATTACCTGCCGCTGTTCTTCGCGCAGACCGAAACCCTGTTCGATTATTTCGCCGTCGATGCACTCTTCGTACTCGGCGATGGCGTGCTCGAGGCCGCCGAACAGTTCTGGCGCCAGACCGCCGACCGCTACGACCAGCGCGCGCACGACATCGAGCGTCCGGTGCTGCCACCGGCCGAGCTGTACCTCTCGCCCGAACAGTTACGCGAGCGGCTCAACCGCGAGCTGCGCGTCGACCTCGTCGCACGCGGCAGCAATGAGCATGTCCAGACGCTGGGCCTGCAGCCGGCGCCGGACCTGCCGATCAACCGCAAGGGCGAACAGCCGGCCGAAGACCTGTCGCGCTTCCTCGCCGCCTACCCGGGACGCGTGCTGATCGCCGCCGAATCGGCCGGACGACGCGAAGCCCTCATCGAGCAGCTACAGGCCGCTCACCTGCGCCCGCAGACCCTGGCCTCGTGGCAGGAATTCGCGCGCGGCGATGCGCCTTTCGCAATCGCGGTCGCGTCGCTGCAGGCGGGCTTCGCGC
>JAAFHE010000820.1 GCA_013298265.1 Lysobacterales bacterium
GATAGCGCTGGTCCTTCAGAGCCTCCCACAGCGTCCTGGATTGCTCGGCGCCCAACGCGGCCGTGCCTCCGTCGCCGGTCGTGACCGCAATCGCCGCAAACTGCTCGGGCGCAACCACGCCGAAACGGATGCCGATGCCGGTCTTCGGATCTTCCAGTTCCTGCTGCAGACCTTCGGCGAATGCCTCGAAACTCTCGTTGGCGATCACCGTCAGGGTGTTGGTATCAAACCCCTGCACCCGCTCGCCCTGCTGGTTTACGCACAGGCGCAGGCCGCGGCCTATGGATTGGCGACGCTCGCGTTCGGTACGGATGTCGCGCAAAGTACATATTTGGAATACGTTCGGATTGTCCCAGCCTTCGCGCAGCGCCGAGTGCGAGAAGATGAACTTCAGCGGTGTGGCCAGATCAAGCAACTTCTCCTTGTCGCGCATGATCAGGTTGTAGGTGTCGTCGTCGGCCTTGGTGTCGCCCTTCGTGTCCTTGAACACATCAACACTCTTGCCGCCGACCTTCTTCCTGTCCACCGAGAAGTAGCCGTTGTGCACGTCTTCAGCCGCGTGCTCCATGTCCAGTTCCTTGAACAGGCTCCGATAGTCCGGATGCGCGGACCAGTGCCGGTACTCCTCCTCGAAGAGGCGTGCATAAACACCCTTCACTGCATTGCCGTCCGCGTCGTACTCGCGGTACTTGGCCACCTCGTCGATGAAAAACAGCGACAACACCTTGATGCCCTTGGGCCGCAGGCGCCGTTCCTTGTCCAGGTGCTCCTTGATCGTGCGCTTGATCATCTGTCGCTGGATGGCGAGCGGATCCACATCGCCCCAGGCCTCGCCGGCGCGCAGGTAGTGCTGGCCACCGGGGACGCGCAGCTCCAGGTACTCCTGCCCGCGACCCGCGCGAATCTCCCCGACCAGGCAGTCGCGATACATCGCCCGGCCGGTGATCTGCTCCAGATCATCGCCATCGACAACGGCCTTCTCCTGCCGCCGCACGCTACCGCGGGCATCCACATCCAGCTCGACCTTTGCCGAAAGACTTCCCTTGGCATTCTTGACCGACACCAGCCGTACGTACGGCTTGTTGTGGGCGCCCTCGACGGTGCCGGACGCCACTTCGATCTGCTTGACGAGCCGCTGCTCGTAGGCATCCACCGCGTCCAGGCGGTAGACCATGTGGTGCTTGTCGGCGTGAGTCGCGGAGTAGCGCAGCGTGCACAGCGGGTGCATGCGCTCCAGCGCCTTGCGGCCACGACCTTCCAGGCCGCCGTCGACGCTTTGCGGCTCATCCACGATCAGGATCGGCCGGGTCGCGCGGATCAGGTCGATCGGCTTCTCGCCGCCGGTCTTCTCGCTGGGGCGGTACATCACGTTTTTCGACTTCTCGCGCCGCTTCGCTTCGTCTGACTCTTCTTCGGCCGCTGCATCCTCGTCGCCAAACTTGTTGATCGCGCCGACAGTAATCACCATCACCTGGATGTTCGGGCTGCTGGCGAAGTTGCGCACCTGGCCAAGCTTGGCCGAGTCGTAGACGAAGTAATCGCAGGGTGTGTTGGCGTACAGCCCGCGGAAATGATCGGCGGTGATCTGCAGCGACTTGTACACACCTTCCTTGATCGCCACCGACGGCACAACAATCACGAACTTGGTGAAGCCGTAGCGCTTGTGCAGCTCGAAGGCCGTACGCAGGTAGGCGTAGGTCTTGCCCGTGCCCGTCTCCATCTCTACCGTGAAGTTGCCATCGGCCAGTGTGGCCGAAGGCGCCAGGCCGTTGCGCAGCTGGACGGCCGAAAGGTTGGCGTGCAGCTCGTCGTCCAGCAGGGTCAACCGATTGCCGATGCCGAGCGCGGACTCCTCGGTGCCTTGTCCCAGCGAGAGCGCCATCTGCGGGGACGCCGTTCTCGTGGTGACAGTGAACTCGGTGCGGCAGACCTCCTGACCACGGAACAGGTCACAGACGGCTTCGATGGCGGCCAGCTGGTGAGGGAGTTTTTCTTCGAAATGCAGTTTCATGCGGGGTTCCTGACCAAGCCCATCGAGCCGTCAACGGCCCGTTGACAGCTGACTGCGGCTGACGCGGGATTCATCGTTCGCCACAGCACGCGCGGTGATTGTCGATGCGCGCAAACAGGCGTGCCCCGGTTGCCGATTCGCGGGCTCACTTGAGCTTGTTTCGCGACGGCGGCAACAGGTTATTGGCGCTGACCACCTTACGACCGGTCTTCTGCTCCAGGTCCTGCCGCGCCTTCTTGGCAATACGGCCGCCAACGCGCGCGGCCTTCTCGTTTTCACTCATGCCTGTGGCCTCAACGCTCTCGGCGACCTGCCGCGTGGAAAGTTCCGCCAGCGCGGTGAAGATCAGTTCGGCCTCGCTCATGTGGTCGCGGAGATTCTGGCTTCTCAGACCCTTGAGTTGCTTGTGGTCCTTGACACTGAGCTCAGCCCATTCGGAATGGATGATGTTGGTGAGGATGGCGTATTCCTCGCCCTTCTTGATGTCGTGCTCGGCCCAGAAGTCGGTGAGTTTGTTGCGAGTTTCCT
>JAAFHE010000821.1 GCA_013298265.1 Lysobacterales bacterium
GTCGTCGGGATACCGGTACGACAACGTATCGCGCGAGTCATCGGTCCACTCGATGATCTCCAGCAATTCACTCTTGATGAAATCGAGAATGCTCATGGCCCGCTCCTGTCTACTGGAGCGCCGATTCTAGCCCGCAACGATGCCGGCTTTGCGACGCCGGCGCGGAGCCAGCCGGCGTAGCCGCCTACTTGGCCGCGTCAAAGTCGCGGTGGTAGCGCGTCGCTTCGTCGACTTCGTCGCGCGAGCCCAGGAATACCGGTACGCGCTGATGCAGC
This sequence comes from Lysobacterales bacterium, assembly GCA_013298265.1. Lineage (GTDB taxonomy): Bacteria > Pseudomonadota > Gammaproteobacteria > Xanthomonadales > Rhodanobacteraceae > Tahibacter. The sequence continues at coordinate 276 of JAAFHE010000821.1, forward strand.
GCGGTGGGCATGACCTCCAGGATGCGGTCGCGCCCCGTGGTGGCCTTGCCGCCGGCCTGCTCGACGAGGAAGGCCATCGGGTTGGCCTCGTACATCAGCCGCAGCTTGCCGGGCTTGCTCGCGTCCTTGCGGTCCCAGGGATAGATGAAGACGCCGCCGCGGGTCAGGATGCGATGCACGTCGGCGACCATCGAGGCGACCCAGCGCATGTTGAAGTCCTTGCCGCGCGGACCGTCCTTGCCGGCCAGCAGGTCCGCGATGTAGCGCTGGGTGGGTTCCTCCCAGTGGCGCTGGTTGGACATGTTGATGGCGAATTCGCGGGTCTGTGCCGGAATCTGCACGTCGCGGCGGGTCAGTACGAAACTGCCCAGTTCGCGATCCAGCGTGAAGACGTGGGTGCCGTGGCCGAGGGTCAGCACGAGCACGGTGCTCGGCCCGTAGACCGTGTAGCCGGCGGCGACTTGCATGGCGCCGGGCTGGCAATAGTGTTCGGCCCGCGGCTGGGTCACGCCGTCCGGGCAGTGCAGCACCGAGAAGATGGTGCCGACCGAAATGTTCACGTCGATGTTGGACGACCCGTCGAGCGGATCGAACAGCAGGAGGTAGTTGCCCTTGGGATAGACGTCGGGGATCGGGTGCGGATCGTCCATCTCTTCTGATGCGCAGCCGGCGAGGTGGCCGCCCCAGGCGTTGGCTTCCAGCAGGATCTCGTTGGACAGCACGTCGAGCTTCTGCTGCGCCTCGCCCTGTACGTTCCCGCTGCCGGCCTCGCCGAGCAATCCGCCGAGATCGCCCTTGCCCACCGCGATCGCGATGGTCTTGCAGGCACGCGCGACGACTTCGATGAGCAGGCGCAGGTCAGCATTGATGTGCTGATGGGCACGCTGTTCCTCGATCAGAAAACGCGTCAGGGAAATCGAGCGGGACAGGGGCATGGCGGTAGGCCGCGGCGGGGAAACGCCGATTGTCGCGGCAGTGCGGCGCCGGCGTCCATGTCTCCGCGCAGGTCGGCAGCGGAAGTGTCGGCAGGGGTTTGCAACGATGGTATGGTCGGGAGCTAGGTCTTTTGTCGAGATTCGTTCATGCGTACTGCGACGTCCGATTTCGTATCACTCCGCCTTGTTTTCGCTGCGGGCGCACTGGTCCTGCTGGCCGCCTGCGGCAAGACGCCGGTCCGCAGTGAGACCGCAGCGGCGCCCGCGGCCGACCCTCCCTATACCGTCGAGCGCATCAAGCATGATCTGATCCTGCCGGACAGCGTCAAGCACGTACGCATCAACAATCCGCATGGCAGCGTCGGCATCAAGCCCATCGACAATCGCACGCTGGGCGCCTATGAAGTCGTGCAGCTGATCGGCGAGACACCCGAGAAGCCGGATGTTCAGATGCGCATCGACGGCGACAGCGCCGTGGTCGAGGTCAGCTATGCCTCGGACCGGCAGCTCGGCACGGACAAGCCGGTCAACGGCTATCGCAAGGGTCGTGTCGACCTCGGCATGTTCCTGCCGGTCGGCCCGGAGCTGCATGTCACCACGACCTACGGTGACGTCGAAGTGCGTCGTGTCGACAACGAAGTGTTCGCGCGCACGCGGGAAGGAAGGCTCATGGTGGCCGGTGCCGGCTCCATCGACGCGGCGACCGACAGCGGATCCCTGCGTGTATTCCCCACCCAGGCCAAGTGGCGCAAGCCCATGAAACTCCATACGCGCAGCGGCGACATCCTCGTGGAAGTGCCGCTCTACGGCGAGCTTCAGCTCGACGTGGAGACCGCAGGCAGCATCGCCGGCCAGGTGCCGCTCGAGCTGCGTGATGCCGGCAAGGGCCGCCAGCACGGACAGCTACGTCGCGCCGGCGGCAGCCAGCAGATTCGCGTGACCAGCGAGTCCGGAGATATCTACCTGATACCGATCGAACGGCTGCCGCAGCGCTGAGGCCGTTCCGCAGGGATCCGCCGCCGGACGTCTCTCAAGCCGGTGCGGGGTCACTGTTGCCGGTAGCTAGGTCTATGGTATGAATCAGGATCAGCCGTCAGGCCGCTTGTCGGTCGGTATGGTTGGCCAGGGGTCACTCAATCGGAACCAGCCGCCATCGCAGCGGCTGGTTCCTCATCCGGTGTGGGGAGGTTTTCGTGAAATTGCTACGTAACAGTCTTTTCTGCGCGCTGAGTTTGGCGCTGTCCGGCGCCGCCATCGCGCAAAAACCCGAGTATAAACCCGAGGTTACCGTCGACGCGCAGGGCGTCCGTGTCGTCCGCGGTGCCGA
>JAAFHE010000822.1 GCA_013298265.1 Lysobacterales bacterium
GGTACAGCGCCGGCAGTACCAGCAGTGTCAGTAGCGTCGAGCTGACGATGCCACCGATGACGACGGTCGCCAGTGGCCGCTGAACTTCCGAGCCCGGCCCGACGTTCAGCGCCATCGGCACGAAACCGAGCGAGGCGACCAGCGCTGTCATCAGCACCGGCCGCAGGCGTCCGAGCGCGCCCTGCACGATGGCGATGTCCAGCGCTTCGCCCTGTTCGCGCAGTGTGCGGATGAACGCCATCATGACCATGCCGTTGAGCACCGCCACGCCGGACAACGCGATGAAGCCAACGCCGGCGGAGATAGATAGCGGGATGTCGCGCAGCCATAGCGCGACCACGCCGCCGGTCAGTGCCAGCGGTACGCCGCTGAAGATGGCGAGCGCGTCGCGACCCGAACCCGAGGCCATGATCAGCAGACCGAAGATCAGCAGCAAAGTCGCCGGCACGACCACGGCCAGGCGCTGGCTCGCGGCGATGAGCTGCTCGAAGGTACCGCCGTAGGCGATCCAGTAGCCGCTCGGAATCGGCACGCCGGTGGTGACGGCGTTGCGCAGCTCAGCGACGAAGCCGCCGAGGTCACGGCCGCGCACGTTGGCCGTGACCACGACGCGGCGCTTGCCGTCTTCGCGGTTGATCTGATTAGGCCCCTGGGTGTAACCGATGCGCGCAAGTTCGCGCAGCGGCACCGTGGCCGGATTGGCCGCGAGGCTGCGGCCGTCGCGCGTGGTTTCGGTGATATCGGCGTGGCTGTGCGCGGCGTCGTTCAGCGGCACGGGCAGGTCGGCCAGGCGCGCCGGATCGCTGCGTATTGCTTCGGGCAGGCGCACGACGACATCGAAGCGGCGATCGCCTTCGAACAGTTGTCCGGCGACGCTGCCGCCGATCGCGGTGCCGACGACGCGTTGTACGGCGACCTGGTTGAGTCCGTAACGCACGAGGCCGGCGGCATCGGGCGTGATCGTCAGCAGCGGCAGTCCGGTTGCCTGTTCCAGTTTCACGTCGGCCGCGCCGCGCACGTTTTTCGCCACAGCCTCGATGCGCCGTCCGACCTCGACCAGCGTGTCGAGATCGTCGCCGTAGAGCTTCACCGCGACATCGGCGCGCACACCCGAGATCAGCTCGTTCATGCGCATCTGTACCGGTTGGGTGAACTCATAGTTGTTGCCGGGTAGCTGTTTGACGGCTTCCTCGATTTCCGCGACCAGCCGCGTCTTGAGCTTGCGCGGGTCGGGCCACTCCTTGCGCGGCTTGAGCATGATGAAGGTATCGGCCACCGACGGCGGCATCGGGTCGGTCGCCACCTCGGCCGTGCCGAGCTTGCTGAATACGCGCTCGACTTCGGGGAAGCGCTTGATGCGCGCTTCGAGCATCATCTGCATGGTCACCGCCTGGCCCAAGCTTGTGCCCGGGATACGCAGCGCATGCAGGGCGATATCGCCTTCATCCAGGCTGGGTATGAATTCCGAACCCAGGCGCGTGGCCAGCGCTGTGCCCAGACCAACCAGCAGCAGTGCCGCGAGCGTGACCGGTACACGCCGTTGCAGTGCCCAGCGCAGCGCGGGTTCGTAGGCGCAGCGCAACGTGGTCATGAAGCGGCTGTCATGCGTGCGCACGCGGCCGCCGAGGAAGACCGCGATGGCGGCCGGCACGAAGGTCAGCGACAGCAGCATCGCCGCGCTGAGGGCCAGCACGACGGTCAGTGCCATCGGATGGAACATTTTTCCTTCTATACCCGTGAGCGCGAAGACCGGCAGATAGACCGCGGTGATGATGCCAAGGCCGAACAGGCTGGGGCGGATGACTTCGGCGGTGGCCTCCGCAGTCAGTGCATGGCGCTCATCCCGTGTCAGCGTGCGGCCTAGCGCCTGCTGGCGTTCGCTGAAGCGGCGCAGGCAGTTCTCGATGATGATCACGGCGCCATCGACGATGAGGCCGAAATCCAGCGCGCCGAGGCTCATGAGATTGCCCGACACGCCGCCGCGCACCATGCCGGTGAAGGTGATCAGCATCGCGAAGGGAATCACCGCTGCGGTGATCAGCGCAGCGCGCAGGTTGCCCAGCAGCAGGAACAGCACGACCACGACGAGCAGCGCGCCTTCGAGCAGGTTGGTCTGTACCGTGGCGATAGTGCGGTCGACCAGGTCGGTGCGGTCGTAGACCGCGTTGACGACGATGCCCTGCGGCAGGCTGACGCCGATTTCGGCCAGCTTGGCCGCGACTGCCTGGGAGACGCGGCGGCTGTTCTCGCCAACCAGCATGAACACGGTGCCGAGCACGACTTCGCTACCGTTCTGGGTTGCCGCGCCGGTGCGCAGTTCGTCGCCTTCGCCAACCTGGGCCAGGTCGCGCACACGGATCGGCACACCGTCGCGGCGGTCGAGCACGATGCCGCGCAGCGCCTCGATGTCGGCGACCTGGCCCGGCACGCGCACGAGGTATTGCTGGCCGTTGCGTTCGATGTAGCCGGCGCCGAGGTTCTGGTTGTTGCGCGCGACCGCCTCGACGACGTCCTGCAGCGTGATGCCGTAGGC
>JAAFHE010000823.1:0-2101 GCA_013298265.1 Lysobacterales bacterium
GGAAAGGCACGCCGCTGAATGCAGCCATCGATGCACACGTGAAGCAGGGCAAGCCGCTCGGCGGCACGAGTGCGGGGCTGGCGATCCTCGGTGTGTACTCCTATGGCGCGATGGACGGCGGCAGCGTCGTGTCGTCTGACGCGCTTGCCGACCCGGCCGGGCCGTCCCTGACCCTCGTCGAGGACTTCCTGCATCTGCCTCATCTCACGCGGGTCATCACCGACAGCCACTTCGGCAAACGCGAGCGCCAGGGCCGGCTCATCGCGTTCCTCGCGCGTCTCATGCAGGACAAGCAACGCACCGACCTCGTCGGCATCGGCGTGGACGAATACACCGCGCTGTGCATCGACGGCGACGGCCTCGGCCGCGTCTTCAGCGGCAGCGGCGGCCATGCGTGGCTGCTGCAGCCGCAGCGCCCGGCGGATGTCTATGCCGCGGGCAAGCCGCTAAGCTTGCGCGACGTGCGTGTGGCCGGCGTCGGCACGGACAGCATCCTGCATCTGGATGATTTTCGCGTCGAACGGCCTGCGTTCGGCTTCACCTACGACGTCGATGCGGGAATCCTGCGGCGGCGCGAAGCCAGTGGGCCGGCGCCGACACGATGAACAAGCCTGAGCTGCGCGGTGCGGCCGGGTGCGCGCTGCGAATGCCTGCCCACGTTCCTCAATGCCGACCCCCTGAGAGCGACGACAATGATGAAAAAAGTACTTTGTAACATCGGTGCCGTCCCGCTGCTGATGGTGGCGACGCTCGCCGCGGGCGCGGACAAGCCGGTCGCCACGACCGTCCTCGTCATCCACGGTGGCGCCGGCGTCGAGCGCGCGGGCATGACGCGCGAGGAAGAACAGGCCGCGCGTGCCGCGCTGGAAGCGGCGTTGCGTGCCGGCCACGCGGCGCTCGCGGCCGGCAAGCCCGCGCTCGATGCGGTCAGTGCCGCCATCGTCGTGCTCGAGGACGCGCCGCAGTTCAACGCCGGCCGCGGCGCCGTGTTCACGCACGACGGCACCAACGAACTCGATGCCGCGATCATGGACGGAAAGACCGGCCGCGCCGGCGCCATCGCCGGCGTGCACCGGATCAGGAACCCGATTGCGCTTGCACGCGCCGTGATGGAGAAATCCGCCCACGTCATGATGACCGGCGATGGTGCCGAGGCTTTCGCCAAGAGCATCGGCATGCCGCTCGTGGATCCGTCCTATTTCCGTACCGAGAAACGCTGGCAGCAGCTACAGAAGGCGCTCAAGGAAGAAACCGACAAAAAGGCGCACACGGATATCGAAACCGCCAAACACTTCGGCACCGTCGGCGCGGTCGCGCTGGATGCGAAGGGCGATCTGGCTGCCGGCACGTCCACCGGCGGCATGACCAACAAACGCTACGGCCGCGTCGGCGACGCGCCCATCATCGGCGCCGGCACCTATGCCAACGCGCGCTGCGCCGTGTCCGGCACCGGCTGGGGCGAGTTCTACATCCGCGCCGTCGCCGCCCACGATATCTGCGCGCGTGTGCAGTACGGAAAGCAGAACATCCGCGACGCCGCCGACGCCGTGATCAACCAGGAAATCCCCAAGGCCGGCGGCGACGGCGGCGCGATCGCCCTCACCAGCGACGGCCGCTTCGCGCTGCCGTTCAACACCGAAGGCATGTATCGCGGCTGGATCGGCAGCGATGGCGTGCCGCATGTGGCGATCTACGCCGACGACGAGCTTGCCGAGCCGGTGAAATAGCCAATCCGCTCATGCCGGATCGCGCCAGCGTGATCCGGACTGCGATAAATCGCGGCCGTACATCTCTCTTGATCCACAGCGAAGCGCCTGCCGGTCGGCAGGCGGCGGTGATTCGCCGTCGCGCCGTCGCCGCCCGACGAGGCGATGGCGTGCCGCCCGGCTTCGCACCTGTGGAGCATTGTCATGGCACGAATCACGATTAACGGCATCAGCATCGATCCGCAGACCGACGTCGCCGAAATTGGCCTGTCGGGACTGGATTCAAGCGATGCGACAAATTCCAACTACATACTCGTACAGACCGATCGGCCATTGCGTCGGGAGCAGCGCGAGGCGCTCACCGCGGAAGGCGCACAGATACTCTCGCGCGAGCA
>JAAFHE010000823.1:2111-2527 GCA_013298265.1 Lysobacterales bacterium
GCGCCGCCGCTGCTTACGGCGCAGGGTGATCTGCGCAACGTGCCGTTCTCAGTGGGGCTCGTGCCGGAGACCACGATGGCGCAGCAGCCGCGCGATGTCACTGTGGTGCTGCATCCGGGCAGCGAGTCGGAAGCGTCGCTACAGTCCATCGCTGCCGCAGCGCGTGTTGACGCAAGCGAACTCAGTGTCGTCGAAGGCAGTGTCCTGCTCACCGTCGCGCCGCAACTGCTGGAACGGCTCGCGCGCGTGGACAGTGTGCATCACATCGAGGAATACATGCCGCCCAAGCTGTTAAATCACGTCGCGCTGCAAATCATGCGGGTGGAGCCGGTCCATGTCGCCGCGCATCTCGATGGAACTGGCGAGGTCGTCGCCGTGTGCGACACGGGTTTCGATCAAGGCTCCACGACGCACGT
>JAAFHE010000824.1 GCA_013298265.1 Lysobacterales bacterium
CCAGCTGCGGATATAGATGCGGCGCTCCGTTTCGCGTCCTGTCGCTGACGAACACGATGCTGTTGTCGCTCATGTAGGTCGGGCTTACGTTGTTGCGGTTCGTGGGCTGGTTCGGCACCTTGGCGATGCTGGCCGTCTGCCCTTGCCCCAGACCAGTCACTTCGTATAGCTGGAAATAGGACGTCACATAGACGTAGCGCTGGGTCGTGGCGCCGACCGTCATGCTGAAGACAGCCTTGGTGCCATCCCAGGAAACTGCGGGATCGCGCACCGAGATCGAATTCGCCCCCTGGAAGCCAGCATTGCCGAAGCCGGCCTCTTGCGTAAGGTTTCGCAATGCGCCGCTGGGATACCGGATATAGAGATCGCCGCCTCGGCCGGCGTACTGCACGGAACCGCGATGGTTCGCGAACACGGATCCGATCGACGCGAAGTCACCCGGGACGGGAAACTGGGTAACGAACAGGATCGGATACGGCAGTTGCTGAGCCAGTGCCGAACCGGTGCCGATCGCCAGCAGGGCGAGTGCCAAGCCACGCGACAGACACTTTGGCAGCATCATCCTGTCCTGCGCCGTTCGAAGGATCGCCGCGAAGCCACTGGGTTCAATTGAGATCTCGTCGACTCTTCCCATAATCAATCAGATCCTCTGTTCGCTCGCAATGAGCCGGCGTGCGACAGCGCTCGCCGGACCGGAGGACCAGAGTTCTATGGCAATGTCAGCGAGCTCACTTGTCCGAATACGCCATCGGCAGATCAACGGTCCGAAGCAGTCTCCGAACGGACTGGACTACGCGCGCGTCACGCGTTCCCGCAGCCGCTTCCGTCATGCCGGCACGTGCGCGGTTCGTCCAACATGTCCGCCGGGGTAACTGTACCTTTCAACATAAAGTCTTTTTTCCATTCCTTTGTGCGTCAGGCACGCGCGAGGCGCTGCGGTTTTTTGAACCCGCATGAAGCCGGGCAGGGCGTGGCGCAGCCGCTGCGGTGACGCAGGCTATCGACCGGATCGGCCGTTGCGGCGGCAACCGGCACCGGTCGGGATCCGGGTAGCCCGACCGCGGCCCACGACCACGCATTGCCGGGCGGACCGGACCGGCAGCGCCGACCCGGCTGGCGCCGGCGTTCGCATTGGGACGCATCGGCACGGAATGAGCGGATTCCCGTCCGTTCTCGATTCGAACAGGTACAGTCACAGCCGGCTTACGTGCCGGCGCGCCGAGCGCTCCGGTCTTGATCCAATCTGTAACGTTTGTCGCAGCAGAACTAGTATTCGCGTTCTGAATAGACGATGCCTATCCCGTCATTGACCAGCCAGATATCCCTACGCATCCTGTTCGAGAGAATGGTCGAACTCGCCCCCGATCTGCGCGAAGCGCAGATCAGTGCGTTGGACCTGCCTGAAGAAACCGGCATCCGGCTTCGCATGATGCTGATATTCGACGATCTGATCGCGCTGACGCCCGACCAGCGCGAAACGCATCTGAATTCGCTCGATCTTCCTGAAAAAGAACGCGAGCACATGCGCACGATGCTGGTCAGTGATTCGACCGTCCCGGCCGTCATGCGCGCAACGGCTGCCGAAGCCGTGGACCGCTTGCCCGACGACGACGACGACATGCTCGGCCAGCCGTTGGTCGGCACCTGCATCGGCACGTTTCGCCTGCTGTCCGTGATTGGGCAAGGTGGATCCTCGGCCGTCTTCCGCGCCGAGCGGGAGGCCGGCGATGGCGTGCAGTTCGTCGCACTGAAACTGCTGCGCACCGGGCTGTATACGGCAGAAGCCCAGCGCCGCTTTCGACGGGAACAGGCCATTCTGGCGCAACTGACGCATCCCCATATCGCGAGCCTGGTCGAAGGCGGGATCAGCACGTCGGGTATTCCCTACATCGCCATGGAGCTGGTCGATGGCGTACCGATCACGCAGGCGGCCGACGCGCAGAAGGCGACCATTGCGCAGCGGCTGACCTGGTTTTCCACGCTGTGCCGCACCATCGAAGCGGCGCACGCCAGCTTGATCGTGCACCGCGATCTGAAACCATCCAACCTCCTGGTCACAAGCGACGGCGAGCTGAAAGTACTCGATTTCGGTATCGCCAAACTGGCCGACACGGATGAATCCGCAACACGCACGATATCGATCGCGCTGACGCCGGAATACGCGGCGCCCGAACAGTTCGGCACCACACCATTGACCACGGCTGTCGATGTGTATGCCTTGGGCGTCGTGCTCGGAGTGCTGCTGACCGGCAAACGCCTGACCGGTGCGATACGCGCCAGCAGCGCAGTCGGCGCCGGCACCGACGCGGCCGCGTCCCTGCCCAGCGGACTGCCGCCACGCAGCGTACTCGTGCGCCAGCTACGCGGCGATCTCGATGCGATTCTGTCAAATGCGCTGGCCGACCTGCCGACATTGCGCTACCGCAGCGCCGGCGCGTTTGCCGACGATGTCGACCGGTATCTGGCCGGCCAGCCGGTACGCGCACATCCGCCGTCACGCTGGTATCGCGCGCGAAAATTC
>JAAFHE010000825.1 GCA_013298265.1 Lysobacterales bacterium
CGTGCGTGCGTCAGTGCACGCCCCCTGGAGACCGGCACGCGCTTTCGCCCAGGCTGGTCAGGCCGCCGAGGTTAGCGCATGGCTGTGGGTTGCAGTATCCGGGGCGCCCATGTCTCGACCAAGGTCGCGGCTTAGAGCCAGTCGCGCGGCACGAGGTAATCGGTGAGGCGCGCTTCGGCGCTGCCGGCCTCGGGCTGGTAGCCATACTCGAAGCGTACGCGCGGTGGCAGGCTCATCAATATCGATTCGGTGCGCCCGCCCGACTGCAGGCCGAACAGGGTGCCGCGGTCCCACACCAGGTTGAATTCGACGTAGCGGCCGCGCCGATAAAGCTGGAACTCGCGCTCGCGCTCGCCGAAGGGCAGGCTGCGGCGGCGTTCGACGATCGGCAGGTAGGCATCGAGAAACGCGTTGCCGACGGACTGGGTCAGCGCAAAGCACTGCTCGAAGCCGCCGTCGTTGAGATCGTCGAAGAACAGGCCACCGACGCCGCGTGTCTCGTTGCGGTGTTTGAGGTAGAAATATTCGTCGCACCAGCGCTTGTAGCGCGGATAGACGGCCTCGCCGAAGGGCGCGCACGCGGTACGTGCGGTTTCGTGCCAGTGCTGCACGTCCTCGTCGAAGGGATAGAACGGAGTCAGGTCGAAGCCGCCGCCGAACCACCAGACCGGCTCGGCGTCGGGCTTGTGAGCCTCGAAATAGCGAACGTTCATGTGCGTGGTCGGGATGTAGGGATTGTGCGGATGCAGTACCAGCGAGACGCCGAGCGCGCTCCAGCTACGTCCGGCGAGTTCCGGCCGCTGCGCCGTGGCCGAAGGCGGCATGCGTTCGCCGTGCACGCGCGAGAAGCCCACGCCGGCCTGCTCGAATACACCGCCCTGCTTGAGCACGCGCGAGCGCCCGCCGCCGCCTTCCGGGCGCTGCCAGCTGTCTTCACTGAAACGGGCTTCGCCGTCGATCTGTTCGAGGGCGGTGCAGATGCGGTCCTGCAGGCCGTGCAGGAAGGTTTGCAGGCGGGATACGGCGGTCTCGGGCATGGCGGCGCGGTCGGCGGGAAGGCAGGGAAGGAACGCTGATAGTAGCCTGCGGCTGCGCGCCGGCTTGGTGCCGCGTCCCTGTGCCGCAGGCACGTGCCGCGCGAACCCGACGCTGCGTGGACAGGCCGCCGGCGCGATGGTGGCGCGGAGGCGGGCAATTGCGGCGGCGTCTGACTCAGGTCACGCGATCGACCATGCGCCGGTGGCCGATGAGCCGGGCCCAGCGCTGGCCGACGCCGAGCCAGAGGCAGTAGCTCGCCTCCAGCGCCAGCCGCACGAACAGGCTGGCGCTCCAGCGCAGGCGCGACTCGGCGGCGACGATTTCCGCGTTCAGCCCGAGCGAGCGCGCCAGCATCAGGCAGCGTGGCAGGTGGTAGCGGCTGCTGATCAGGGCGACCTGTACGGTGACGTCCGGACCAAGCAGGTCGCGTGCGTTGCGCAGGTTTTCCAGCGTGTCGGTGGAGGCGTCCTCGCAGCGCACGTCGGCGTCCTCGGGCAGACCCCGTTCTTGCAGCCACTGCAATGCGGCAGCGGCTTCGCTGAGCCCGCCGCCGGTGTGCCCGCCGAGCAACAGCAGTGTGCAGGGTCGCTCGCGGACCAGCGTGAGGACGCGGGTCAGGCGCGCGACATAGTCCGCATCGACGGCCCCGGCTTCGAGGCGCTTGCCGAACAGCAGCAGCGTCGCGGCGGCGCGCGGCCGCACCGGCGCGACCCGGGCCAGATGTACGGTGCGCAGGAAAACATACACCCAGAGCAGGCCGCCGCTGAGCACGACGGCAAGCGCGGCGACCAGCAGGGAGTGCCAGATATCGCGGTCCCCGAGATGGCGCCAGGGGCCGTCGCGAAATGGGGAATAAGAAGCAGTCATCGTGCGCGGCGGGGACAGGGATTCATGAATGCAGGCACCGTTGTATAGTCGCGTGCCCCGGCGGTGCAAGCCGGGTGAATCCGCCAACTCCACGGAAGCCTTGAAAACCGGAATGGGTTCTTGCTTCTTCAGTCCCCTCGGTCCGGGGGCGGTCAGACTGCTTGCGCGGCAAGTGCCTGGCGGAGCATGTGGAGATCGGGTGCTGAGCCTAGGGGCGACAGCACAAGAACGTGTTCAGGACTGCCTAAGGTGCCGCGCTTGCCATTCCCCATTCCCCCCCTGGCCGTGACGGCCCATACCGCCACTTCGGCCGCCGGCCGCGGCGTGGCCGGCTTCACCCGGTCGCTGCGCGAGCGCCGCAGCGGACTGCGGTGCAACGATTTCAGCAGTGCGCCGCTGGAATGCTGGATCGGCCGTGTCGACGGCCTCGAACAGGACGCCGTGCCGGACGCGCTCGCCGCGATCGACTGCCGCAACAACCGCCTGGCTTGGCAGGGCCTCACCGCCGACGGCTTTCTCGATACCGCGCGCGCTGCGGTGCAGCGCTACGGCGCCGACCGCGTCGCGATCGTGCTGGGCACCTCCACCGCCAGCATCGGCGCGACCGAAGAGGCC
>JAAFHE010000826.1 GCA_013298265.1 Lysobacterales bacterium
TTCTTCCCGCAAGCGGCGTGCCAGGGTGAAACCCTCTCCTATTCAGCCTGTTGCGGAAGTCCTTGCGTGCAGCACGCGGTGGTGGCGCAGGCCTGCGTTGCGATCTGCAAGGGCTTGCGCCGGGCTCATGGCGGCCAATGCGGCTCGCGACGGCGTAACGCTTGCGTGCGCCAAAAATATAAATAAGTATTTGTATAGTCTAAATGTTATGCGGCGTGACAGGCTCGTGCATGCGGGAATCCGGCGGCTTCATGTCTGGCGCGCGGTGAGACGGCGGTTGCGCCGAGGGCCTGCGGGTGTCGAAACCGGCCGGGCCCTTTCACTGCGAACGGCACGCTGCACGACCTGGCGCTGCACCTGGCGTTGCCGGTGATTCGGAATTTCGCGAACGGATTCCCGCGGAGTCCCGCGTATAGGGCAGTCGCCGTAGCGGCGCGACAACGCTGCTGAGCGAGCGTCACGCGCGCATCGCCGTTGTGTATCGTGCGCGAAAACGCCGCGCGCTTCAGCGCGTCTGCGCGAAGACCGTGATTTCCTCGCGATCGTGGTAGAGCTGCTTGGCGCGGACTTCCAGTTCGCGCCCGGCCGCTGCGACGGTCTCGCGCATCGCGTCGAAGGCCTGCTGCACCTCGGCGTAGCGCTTTTTCATCGGCAGCTTGAGATTGAACACGCTGCGCTGACACCAGCCGCCCGCGAGCCAGTCGGCCATGCGCGCGGCGACCCGGCGCGGCTGCTCGACCATGTCGCAGACCATCCAGTCCACGCGCTGGCGCGGCTGGAAACGAAAGCCGTCCTCGCGCTTGTGCGCGACCAGGCCGGAGGCCATCAGCTGTTCGTCCATCGGCCCGTTGTCGACCGCAGTGACGTGCAGGCCGCGGCGCACGAGCTGCCAGGTCCAGCCGCCCGGCGCCGCGCCGAGATCGACGGCGGTCATGCCGGGCTTGAACCAGCGCTCGCGTTCGCCCGGGCCGATCAGCACCTGCAGTGCCTCGTCGAGCTTGAGCGTGGAACGGCTCGGCGCTTCGCGTGGAAACTTCAGGCGCGGTATGCCCTGCGGCCACGGCGCGGCGTGATCGACCAGGGCCAGCGCGAGCAGGCAGCGTTCGCCGCTCGGGAACAGGGCGTGCAGGCGCCAGGGACTGGCGGGATCCAGCCCACCGTCGCGGCGCAGGTGCTGTACGAACGCGTTGTTGAAGCTGCGGCAGAACGCGGTCAGCGGCTTGGCGTCGTCGCTGTCAGGCGTTTCCACCCAGACGTCGCGGACGCCGAAGCCCGGCGGCAGCGCGGCGAGCAGTGGCGTGAGACGGTCTTCGCGCGGCAGTCCCTTGAACTGGCCGATCACCGCGAGCGACTGGCGCGCAAAGATCAGGCGCGACCAGCCCAGCAACCGCAGCAGCGCATCCGGCGCGCCCTGCTGGGTCAGGACGAATTCGGCAAAGCCCGCATTGCGCTCCGTGCGCGCAAAGCCGGCGACGCCGGCGTGGGCTGCCGTGGCGTCGAGCTCCTGCGCAGCTTCACTTTCGAAACCAGCCCGGCAGTAGACCACCACGCCGCTGGCGAAAGGAGCGCTCGTGATGATCTTGGACATGGCGGGACCTCGTGTATTTTTTGAAAACGCCGACACCGGCGGATGCTCGTTTCGTTCGCTGCGCGCCCTTCAATCAAAGGGCAGCCCGGACGCAAAGCGTAGAGCGCGGAATCGGGGGAATCTGCTACCGATACGAAGCGGTCTGCTCCATCCTCCTCAGTACATCTGTCCGCCACGCGCGCTGTAGGCGGCCAGCGCATCACGTGCCTCGTCGCGCAGGATGTCGCGCCGCACCTGCACGCCGCGGCGCTCGAGTTCACCGATCCAGTCCGCCGGCAGCGGACCTTCGTCGAACTCGGTCAGTTCTTCCACGTCGTCGCTGCGCGCGCCGATCAGCAATTCGTCGATGCCGGCCCAGACGCTGGCGCCATAGCACTGGCAACACGGCTGCGCGCTGGTGGCGAGGGCATAGCGGCGTCCGTCCTCGTTGAGACGGAAACGCTGGGTACGGGCCTGGGCGGTCATGAACGCCATCATCTCCGCATGCGCTACCGAGCAATTGTGCTGCACCACACGATTGACGCCGACAGCGATCAGACGTCCTTCGCCGTCGAATATGGCCGCGCCGAACGGACCGCCCGTGTCGAGTTCGACGTTGCGCCGCGACAGGCGGATCGCGAGCCCGACCTTGTCCGTGTCGCTGACATAGCGCGCCGCTGTATCGACTTCGTCATTGATCCAGGCGGGCAGGGTGAGGTGGACTTGGGCGTAGAGCATTCGAAATTTCTCGCAGTGGTCCGAAAAACCCTCCTGTGCAGGAGGCGTGTGGGTTCTGTCGTTCCCCGGCTTCTATGCGCTGTTCTTGCACCAAGGCGCACACCACCCATTCGCCGTTGCGCAATCGCTGTCGCTTCGTCAGCCCTTGGACGCCTTTGCCCACGAATCCCGCAGCGTCACCGCGCGATTGAACACGGGCTTGTCTGCGGCG
>JAAFHE010000833.1 GCA_013298265.1 Lysobacterales bacterium
CGCTGGGCGCGGCGTTGGCGCAGGAACTGGAACGTTGCACGCGGATACACCGCTTCATGCCGGCCGAGCTGCTCGATCTGCGTCCAGGCAGCGGCCACACGCAGATCACCTTGCGTACACCCGATGGTGATACGGCGATAGCGGCGCATCTGCTCGTCGGTGCCGACGGCACTGCCTCGCGCGTGCGTGCGCTAAGCGGCATCGGCGTTGACGAGATCGACTACGCGCAGACGCTGTTCGTCTGCAGCCTGCAACCGCAGCGGCCGCTGGCCGGCCTCGCCTACGAGCGCTTCAGCGACGCCGGTCCGGTCGCGCTGCTGCCGCTGGCCGAGCGTCGCGCCGGACTGGTGCTCAGCGTCGCGACGTCGGAGGCGGCCGACGTGGCCGCACTCGACGACGCGGCCTTCCTCGCCTACGCGCAGCAGCGCTTCGGCTGGCGCGCCGGACGCCTGGCCCGGCCGGGCCGGCGCAGCGCCCATGCCATCCGCCGCGTCGTCGCGCACAGCCTGGTTGCACCGCGCTGCGTGCTCGTCGGCAACGCGGCGCAGACCATCCATCCGATCGGTGCGCAGGGTTTCAACCTCGGCCTGCGCGATGCGCTGACGCTGGCGCAGTCGTTGATCGCGCAGCAGCGCGCCGGTGGCGATCCCGGCGCAGCGGCGCTGTTGCAGGCGTACGCGGATGCGCGCCGCGAGGACCGCGACGGCACGCTCGCCTTCAGCGACGGTCTCGTGCGCCTGGCCTGCAGTCCCGCGCCCTTGCTCAAGCCGCTGCGCAGCCTCGGCCTGCTGCTGTTCGACGGCCTGCCGGGACTCGGCAGCCTCGTCGCCCGCCGCGGTATGGGCTTCCGCGGCCGACCTACTGCCTATGCCCTCGGAGTACGCCCATGAGACCGCGCAATGTTTTCGATGTCGCCGTCATCGGCGCAGGCATGGTCGGCAGCGCCGCGGACGATGTCGACCTGCGTGTGGTCGCGCTGGCGCCGTCGAGCGTCGATCTGTTTGAACAACTGGATATCTGGACAAAAATCCGCAGCGCGCGCGCCAGCGCCTACCGCCACATGCACGTCTGGGACAGCCAGAATGGCGCGCACATCGAATTCGACGCCGCCGATACGGTTGCGGCTGAACTCGGCTGGATCGTCGAGAACCGCCTCGTCCAGCACACGTTATGGACGGCGCTGCAGGCGCAGGACGGCGTCAGCCTGCGCTGCCCCGCGCGCGTTGTCGCTACCGAGGACGAGGGTGAGACGCGCAGCCTGCGTCTGGACGACGACAGCCGCGTCGTTGCGCGCCTGGTCGTCGCCGCCGACGGTGCCGCGTCGCCGCTGCGCCAACTGCTCGGCATCGGTGTGAGCGGGCATGTCTACGACCAGCACGCACTGGTCGCGCATGTGCGCACCGAGCGTGTACATGAACAGACCGCCTGGCAGCGCTTCCTGCCCAGCGGCACGCTGGCCCTGCTCCCGCTGGCCGACGGTCGCTGTTCCATCGTCTGGTCCCTGCCGCCGTTGGAATGCCGGCGCCTGCGCGAGATCGACGAGGCCGCGTTCCTGCAGGAGCTGGGGTGCGCGTCGGATTTCCGCCTGGGTCCAGTCCTCGCGACTTCGGCACGCGCCGAATTCCCGCTACGCCTGCTGCTTGCCGACCGCTACATTGCGCCGCGCTTCGCCCTGCTCGGCGATGCCGCGCATCAGGTGCATCCGCTTGCCGGGCAGGGTGTCAACCTCGGCCTGCGCGATGTCGCCGCCCTCGTCGATGCCATCGCCAGCGACGCCGACCGCGATCCCGGCGCCGTCACGGCGCTGCGCCGCTACGAACGCCGCCGGCGCAGCGACAACACGATCTCAGCCTGGAGCATGGACGGTATCAATCGCATCTTCCGCAGCGAGTTCGAGCCGCTGGTCTTCGCGCGCGGAATCGGATTGCGCGCGATCAACGCGTTGGGGCCGCTCAAGCAGTTGCTTGCACGTCATGCGGCCGGGAGATGACGAAAAACTCCCTCTCCCCTGATTTCGTCGGGGACGCGCGCTAAAGCCTGCTCGTTCGCGCTCGTCCCCTGTCACGAACGCGTCACTGCGCCTGCCCAGACTGCGCCGCTGTCGCCGGTCCGCCCGGCCCGCCGTCCAGGGAATTCAATGAGAATCGTCACCGTGCTCGCCCTCGCCGCGAGCCTTGCCGGCTGTGCGGATGCCGCGTTCGCGCAAGTCCGCATCAGCGAGTTCATGTATAGCGGCGCCAACGGCGAATTCGTCGAGATCACCAATACCGGCGCGAGCGCGGTCGACCTGACCGGCTGGAGTTTCGACGACGACAGCAACACGGCGGGAAGCTTTCCGATCGGCACACTGGGCACGTTGGCCGCAGGCGAGTCCGCCATCATCACCGAAGCGACCGCAGCGGATTTTCGCGCGGCCTGGAGCCTGTGCGCGGCGGCGAGGATCGTCGAAAAAAAAAA
>JAAFHE010000827.1 GCA_013298265.1 Lysobacterales bacterium
ACCGTCGACGGCCAGCAGACGCAGCGGCGCGCCTGTGCTTGGCCGGGTCCAGGCTTGGGTGAGTTGGCCGAACAACTGCTCCAAGGGCTCACTACCCAACCGCTGGCGCGCCTGCACGCTCACGCTGGGCGCCGGCAAGTCCCCCGTGTCCAGGCTCAGCGAGAGCTGCTGCACCACCTGCCACATGGGCAATGGATATTCCGGTCATGAAAGACCAGCGTTCCGGGCCGATGGGAGTCCAGCGTTCCGGCGCATGGGAGTCCAGTGACGGACGCCGGTTGAGCGTGGAGTTTGGAGTCTAGACGGCGGCCTGCGGTTTGTCGTCGTTGGCCGGTGCTGAACGGGCTTTCTTGCGCATCGATTCGCCGGTGAGCTCGACCAGTTCGGCGTTGTGAACCAGTCGATCGAGAATCGCGTCGGCGAGTGTGGGATCCTGGAACTGGCCGTGCCAGAGTTTGATCGGCAGCTGGCTGGTGACGATCACGCTACCGCGCTGCTGGCGATCTTCGAGCACCTCGAGCAGCAGTGGCTGATGCGATGGGCTGAGTGGCACGAGACCGAGATCTTCGAGGACTACGAGATCGACACGGCCGAGCGTCTTGAGCCAGTGACTGATGCGGCCTTGTGCCTGCAGTAGCGCGAGCTCCTCGCCGAGCCGCGGCAAGCGCAGGTAGCGCACGGAATGCTTGTGGTCAATCGCGGCTTTGGCAAGCGCGCAGGCGAGATACGACTTGCCGATGCCGGTCGGGCCGACGAGCAGCAGATGCTGGTGCTGGTTGAGCCAGAGGAGGCTCAGTAGCTGCTGCCAGCGCGTCTTGCCCAGACCTCGTGGCGTACGCAGATCGACGTCGGCAGGATGCGCGCGCTGGCCGAGCTTGGCGAGCTTGAGGCGCCGTGCCTGGGCGAGACTGTCGCGGTGCAGACACTCCGCTTCGAGCAGCACAGCGAGCGTGTCGACGACATCGTCGGCGAGCGACAACCGTGCGAGCGCATCCGCGGCGCCGCGCAGACCCAGGCGCGTGAGTTGCTGTTTGATCGGCTCATGCAACATGACTCACCTCCGCGTGTGGCGCTGCGTAGTAGTCGCTGCCGCGCACGTGCTCGTGCGGGATCGGCGGCAGCGGCAAGGGTGTTTGCACCTGGGCGATCAGCAACTGCCGGCGGACGGCTTCGTAGCCGATCGTGTCGAGTGCGACGGCACGCTGACAGGCCGCCTCGAGTGCGGCGCGATCATGATCGCGGGCGAGGCCGAGCACGCCCTGAGCGCTGCGGATTGCCTGTTCGGGGTGGCGGCGCTTGGCGAACAGCGCGTCGATCAGCGCGACCGTAGCGGGCCCGATCGCTTCGGCGCGGCGCAGGATCTGCGGATCGCGGAAGGCGCGATGATGCGCGGGCATGTGCGCGGGTTCCGTCACGAATCGCGTGCTCGTCGACACGCGCCTGTGCAGCGCGATCCGCGTGTCGTTACGCAGTACTTCGACGTGTGCCTGCGTCAGCCGCACTTCGACGGTTTGTCCCGCGTGCTGATACGGCACGCTGTAGTACTGGCGCTGCACGTCGACGTGATAGTCGCGCGCGACTTTGCGATTGAGGTAGGTCGGCACCTCGAAGGATGCTGTAGGTAGCGGCGAAAGATGTGCACGCTCTTCCACAAGTTGACTATGTCGTGATCCGGCACGCTTCTGGAACGGCTCGGCGTTGAGCGCGAGGAGTCCTTCAGCGAGCCATATGTTGAGCGCTTCCAGCGACGGGAAAATGCGATCACGTGCCGCAGCGAGGATGCGCATCTCCACGACCTTGACCGCACCTTCGACAGCGGCCTTGTCCTTGGGTTTGCGCACCCGTGCCGGGATCACCACCAGACCGTAGTGCTCAGCGAAGTCGCGATAGACCGCGTTGAGCGTGGGCTCGTAGCGGTCGGCACGCGTGATCAACGCCTTTGGATTGTCCGGCACCGCGATCTTGCTGACGCCGCCGAACGCGACGAACGCTCGGTGCTGACCGTCGAGCCAACTCGCCGCGGTCTGGTCCGGATACGCGTAGGCGAAGATCGCGTTCGACCACCCCAGCGCTGCGGTGAAGATCTGCGCTTGGCATACGGCTGTGCCCTGCCGATAGCGCAGCGTCAACCCTGCAAAATCGAAATAGGCCTTCTCGCCGGGCACATGATCGTGCCGGTAGGCCAGATCGCGGTCGGCGAGAAACCCGCCGAGTTCATCGCAGAACACGCTGTACCCGACGCCGTCGGGATGCTGATCGCGATACTCGCTCCACAGCAGCCGCCGCGTCACGCCTTTGCGCGTGAGTTCCTTCGCGATCTGCGCGTAGTTCGGCCGCGCGCAACGCTTGGCCACAGGTTCCGGCGGGCGCCGGTAGATCTGCCGCTCCAGTTCCGCGTCGGTGAGCGCCGGATCCGGCGGCCAGGTCAGTCCAGAGGCCGCGAAACGCTGCAGCACGCGCACCACCGTCGAACGCACCACGCCCAGCGCACGCGCGATCACGCGCTGGCTGAGC
>JAAFHE010000828.1 GCA_013298265.1 Lysobacterales bacterium
GCACTCTGCGGCGGATTGACGATCGGCGTGGAGAACAGCGAACCGAAAGTGCCGCCATTGGTGATGGTGAAGGTGCCGCCGGCCAGATCGTCAAGCGTCAGCCCACCTTCGCGTGCTTTCTTGGCGTAGCTCGCGATCTGCTTCTCGACGTCGGCAAAGCTCATGTTCTGCGCATCGCGCAGCACTGGCGTGACCAGGCCCTTGTCGGTGGACACGGCGACCGAGATGTCCTGGTAGCCGTGATAGATCACGTCGCTGCCGTCGACCGAGGCGTTGACGATCGGGTGGCGCTTGAGCGCCTCACAGGCGGCCTTGACGAAAAAGCTCATGAAGCCGAGCTTGATGCCGTGCGTCTTCTCGAACTGTTCGACCAGTTCCTTGCGCATGGCCATGACCTTGCCGAGATTGATCTCGTTGAACGAGGTCAGCATGGCGATGGAGTTCTTCGACTGCATCAGGCGCTCGGCGATCTTGGCGCGCATGCGCGTCATCGCCACGCGCTCTTCCGGACGCGAGCCTGGCGTCGGCTTGGCCGGCGCCGCGGCGGAAGGTGCCGTTGCCGTCGGAGCCGCGGCAGGCGCCGCCGCCGGCGCGGACTGGCCGCCCGAGCGCATGAAGTTGACGAGGTCTTCCTTGGTTACGCGGCTGTCGCGGCCGGTGCCGGCGACGCTGGCCGGATCGATCGCGTTCTCGCTCGCGACGCGGCGGCCGGCTGGAGACAGTTCCTCGACCTTGGCGGACGGCGCGGCGGCGGCCGGAGCAGCCGCTTTGGGGGCTTCGGCGACGGGCGCAGCGGCAGCCGGGGCGGGCGCTGGCGCTGCTGCGCCTTCCTCGATCACGGCAATGATTTCCTGCGAATTCACCGTCTCGCCGGTCTGGCGGCGGATTTCCTTGAGCACGCCGTCGGCCGGAGCCGGCACTTCGAGGACGACCTTGTCGGTTTCCAGATCGACCAGGTTCTCGTCGCGCTTGACCGTCTCGCCGGCCTTCTTGTGCCAGGTCGCGATGGTCGCGTCGGAAACGGATTCGGGCAGAACCGGGACTTTGACTTCGATGGTCATACTTCTTACTCCGAGGCGTGATCAGTGCCGATCGGCGCGACCAGCGCCTGTTCGACCAGGGCCGCCTGTTCGGCGACATGGGTGGTGTGATGGCCGCAGGCCGGTGCCGGCGAGCGTGCGCGGCCGGCATAGCTGAGGCTCTGCTCCGCGCTCAGACACGCGCGCAGGTGGTGCTGGACCTGATACCAGGCGCCCTGATTCATGGGCTCTTCCTGGCACCAGACGATTTCCTTCGCGGCCGGATACTTTGCCAGCTGCGCCTTCACTTCGATGCGCGGGAATGGATATAGCTGCTCCACGCGCACAACCGCGACGTCGCTGACGCCGCGCTTCTCGCACTCGTCGACGAGATCGAAATAGACCTTGCCCGAGCACAGCACGACGCGACGCACCTTCTGCCCCGGCTTTGACGTGGTGTCGCCGATGACGAGCTGGAAGCCGCCGTTGGCCAGATCGTCGAGCGAGGACACGGCGAGCTTGTGGCGCAGCAGCGATTTCGGCGTCATGACGACGAGCGGCTTGCGGCAATCGCGCACCATCTGGCGGCGGATCATGTGGAAGGCCTGCGCCGGCGTCGTCGGCACACAAACCTGCATATTGTTCAATGCGCACATTTGCAGGAAGCGTTCGAGGCGCGCGGAGGAGTGCTCGGGACCCTGACCTTCATAGCCGTGCGGCAGGAACAGCGCGAGACTGGACAGGCGACCCCACTTGGCTTCGCCGGAACTGATGAACTGGTCGATGACGACCTGGGCACCGTTGGCGAAGTCGCCGAACTGGGCTTCCCAGACCACCAGCGTGTTCGGTTCCGATGTGGTGAAGCCGTATTCGAAGGCCATGACGGCTTCTTCGCTGAGCACCGAGTCGATGACTTCGACGTTCGCGCCGGCGCGCACATGGCCGAGCGGCACATAGGTGCCGTCGGTCTTCTGGTCGTGCAGCACCGCGTGGCGATGGAAGAACGTGCCACGGCCGACGTCCTGGCCGACCACGCGCAGGTCATGGCCTTCGGCGACGAGCGTCGCGTAGGCGAGATTCTCGGCAAAGCCCCAGTCCATGGCCTGCTGGCCCGCAGCCATCTTGGCGCGGTCCTCGTAGATCTTGGCGACGCGCGGATGCAGCACGAGTTCGGCCGGGAGGTTCAGGAGGCTCTGGCTCAGCGCCATCAGCTTGTCCTTGGCCACGGCGGTCTTGTGCGGCGCGTCGAGGCGGCCGTCGATGAACTTCGACCAGTCCAGCGCGTACGGATCCTTGAAGTCAGGATCCAGGTCTGCGACCGACAGGCCGGATTCGAGCTTCTTGCGGTAGCCGTCGACGAGTGCCTGCGCGTCGCCGTCCTTGATGGTGCCGGCGGCGGTCAGCTTCTGCGCGTAGAGATCGCGCGTGGTCTGGCGCGCGCGGATCACCTGGTACATGACCGGTTGCGTCGCTGCCGGTTCGTCCGCT
>JAAFHE010000087.1:0-6738 GCA_013298265.1 Lysobacterales bacterium
GGCCTGTCTGAGAACGGTTTCGATTTCACCGCGTCACTGGGCCTGACCGACATCGACGGCGGCACGCCGCGCGAAGTCGACATCGAAGGCGCCGCGCGCAGCGGCGACCTGATCTTCTGGACCGGTTCGCATTCCAACAGGAGGGACAACGGCGCGGCGCGGCCGAACCGCCAGCGCGTCTTTTCCACGCGTCTCAGCGGCAGCGGCAGCCAGGCCACGCTGAGCTACGTCGCGCGCTACGATCATCTGCGCACGGATCTCGTCGCCTGGGACGCGGGCAATGGCCACGGCCTTGGTGCGGACGCGCTGGGCCTGGCCGCAAGTGCGGCGACCGGCGTATGGCCCGAGCGCGACGACGGCTTCAATATCGAAGGTCTCGCGCTGGCCCCAGATGCGGACGGCCTCTACGTCGCATTCCGCGCGCCGTTGCTGCCTCTGAATCAGCGGCGCAAGGCGCTCGTGATCCACGCCACCAACCTGCGCAGCACCATCGCCGCTGCTCCGGCCGGCGGTTCCGCCGCGGCGGGCAGCCTGATTTTCGCCGCGCCGATCGAGCTTGATCTGGGTGGCCGCGGCATTCGCGATATCGTGCGCAACGCGCAGGGCAAGTACCTGATCGCTGCCGGTCCGACCGCCGCCGCGACCGGCGTGGCGCCGGCAAATTTCCGTTTGTATACCTGGAGCGGCGATCGTGCGGACGCGCCGCTGCCGCTGGACACGGACCTGAGCGGCATCGCCGCGAGCGGTAGCATCGAAACCCTTGTCAATGCCGACAGCGCGGTGCTCGGTCCTCTGACGCTGGAACTGCTCGCTGACAGCGGCGACACCGTCTGGTACGCCGACGGCATCATCGCGAAGGATCTTGCCGAGCCGCGGCACCGCAAGTTCCTCGGCGGCCGCGTGGCCATTGATCTGCCGCCGGCGAACGACCGGGTGTTTGCACATGGGTTCGAGTGAAGGCCGGCAATCTCTGGGTGGCTGCCTTTCATCCCCATAAAAGCGATGGCTTCTTTTCGCAACGCCCGGAAATTGGCTCGGTTTCGCCAGGTTGGTTCAGTCCGCTCCTCCAAGGGGAAGGTTGGGCGAGGATGGCGTTCGCCCTGTGGTTCAGTTAGCCCGCATTTCTCACACCCGTTCGTAGCGAGGGCGTCGAGACGCCGTCCTGATGCGCGCCGCGGACTTCAGTGGCGGCGAAGGCGTAGCCGACGCTACGTCGAGCCGACACCAGGGAGCAGCGCGCGTCAGGGTGAGCGTATCGGCGGCCGCAGTAGATCGGGTCTGAGAAATGCGGGTTAGCCGCCGCATTTGCCATCTGCGGGAAACGGCGGCCGGCAGACGATGGCGGCGGATATCGGCCTACTGCACCTTGCTCGTCGCCTCGCGAGTGGGATGCTGATGCCCGAGTCGGTGCCGGCAGCGCGACGACGGTGGCCGCGCGGCTCAGCACGGCGCGCAGATCAACCCGAATCGGCTGCCGGTAGGTTCATGCGGTATGTCGGATCGCATTCTCTGCGACGCGTGTCTTTCGGCACGCGCGTGCGTGGCCTGGCAGGACCAGCAGCAGAAGTCTCTCTCGCCTGGCAGCGAGCGCAGACCCCTTTGGCTTCGATCACCCGCTGCGCAAGGCGGAATCCTAGGGCGACCGCCTGCGATTCAAGCCGCGATGACAGTTCCCTGTCGGCGACGGACTCCGCTCTGGAACAACGCTCACAGATGAAGAATGCCGCGTCAGTAGCCCACGGGACAGCGTCAACGCACGCGACGTAGGCATTCATGATCACCAGCCGTCGCACCAACTGATGCGACGCGAGAAAATCGAGTGACCGATAGACCATTGCAGGCGCTGCTGTTCGCCGGGCACCCAGAGCCGCAAGGATTCCGTACGCGTTGAGTGGCGTAGGCGATCTGGCGACTGTGCACAGAACATCGGCACGGTTGGGTGTCAGCCGACCACCGTGTTTTCGGCAATGCGCGGCTGCTTCGCGCAGAAACGACTCAATATGCATGGCCGGATGCACCACGCAGCCAAAGCTCTGGCCGAATCGCAACTTCCGCGCGGGGCGCAGGTTGCGGTTTCGCGATCTTCACGGCTGCGGCTCACTGACGATGACATAGTCATGTCCGTGCCGCAGCGCACCGTCCCGCCGCGCAACCGCGAGCGCTTCGGCTCTCAACGCAGCGATGTGCCCATGCATCGCAACAGCGAGACTCCGGTCTTTCCACCGGTCGATCGCCGAGGCGCACAAGTCAAGCTGGCTCGTGATGAAGCGGTTGCCGCAGCGGATTGCGATCTTTCGCACGTCGAGAACCCGGTAGCCGCTGCGCTCCAGCTGGCGCAAGCACCAGTCCAGCGGATACTCGCGACAGGGTCTGTCGTTCGCCAGCAGCAGACAGGCATCCCTGACACGTCCTATGCGCGCCACCAGACGGCCGTGCTCGTCGTCGGGGTTGTAGGGCACGTAGGGTTCCAGCCCCGCGACATATAGGCGGGTACCGACGAGCGGACGCAGCCGCGCGAAGATCTGGTCCTGCCAGTAGGGCGCAAACCCTTCTATCGCGCCAAGCAGATAGTCGGCCAGTACTGTGTCGTACGTTTCTCCGTGCAGCAAGGTGGCGTCTAGCCAGCTGCCGACAATGATCCGGTCTGCGGCGCGGATCTGCCGCCCGGCAACGGTGCGGACTTTTTCGGCCGTCTGCGAGGTTCCTGCTACGGCGGTCCAACGCTGCGTCGGCTGCTGCAGAATCCAACGCAGAGAAGCCGGACCGGCACCGGCGTCCAATACGGAACCCCACGGAAGTGTTCCGTGGAGTTCGGTCATGAGGTCATACAAGGACATGGCGGTCAGAAACCGTAGCGCACGCCAGCCGTGTAGTTCCGGCCAGGCGGCGGAACCCCACTGGCGAGGAGCGACGTCGGGTTCGACCCCCGGCCCTCAAGCGGATTGCGGCCACGCAGAGACACACGAGCATTGCCGCTGTCGCCCAGTGGGTAGCTTACGGTCAGGTTGAGCATGTTGTGCCCCGGAAATTTGGTTTCGAAGTCGGTGATGTCGATCCGGCTTTGCGGCGCTATAGAACTCCACATTCGCCGTCAGACCGCTGCCATTCGTTGTTAAAGCGAAGTCCCACACGCTTGGCCGGGATTCATGGCGCGGCGCGTCCGCCGTCTTCAACCGTCGCGTGTTCGCGATGTGGATTTGCCGGCGCCGTTTACCTCGCCGGCATCGACAGCGAGATTCAGCTCGCTCAGCGCCGTCGCCGTACCGTAGCGCTTGCTCAGCCCGCATGTTTCCAGAACCAGTGTCATCGTCCCGACCAGGTCGCTCGCTACATATGTTATGTTATAACCTAACGATAACGGATTTTGGAAATAGATCGAAAGTCGTGAGGGCGCCATGGATTTTGGCTGGGCGAATCGCTGGTTTGCTTCAGGAGACGGTCTCTCGGAACGGAGCCGTGTTGAACGACGGCGGCTGCTCGCCGCCGCGGTGCTGGCGCCTTTCCTGGCGGCCGCGCCCCTGGGGCGCGCCGCACGCCAACGCTTCGTCGACTATCCGTTTCGTCTAGGCGTCAGTTCCGGATGCCCGACCGCTACATCGGTCGTGCTTTGGACGAGACTCTGCGCCGATCCTTTGCACGGGGGCGGTATCGAGGATCAGCGCATCAAACTGAATTGGGAAGTGGCGGACGACGAGCGGTTCGCCGTCGTTCGGCAGCGCGGGGAGTGGTATACAAGTTCTGATCTGGCTCATTCGGCTCATGTGGAAGTTTCCGGCTTGGCCCCGAACCGGCCGTACTGGTATCGCTTCTTCGTTGGCGACGCGGTGAGTCCGACGGGGCGCACGCGCACGTTGCCGTCCGCCCAGGAGCCAGCCTCCAGCGCGCGGTTTGCTACCGCGTCGTGCCAGCATTTCGAGCAGGGCTACTTCCACGCGTATCGGGGACTCATCGCAGACGAACCTCAGTTCCTGGTCTTTCTCGGCGATTCGATCTACGAGAGTTCCTGGGGCGACGATCCGGTCCGCAGCCATGCTGGAGGCGTCACGCGATCGCTGGATGCCTACCGGAACCGCCACGCCCAGTACCGCTGCGATCCCGATCTCGCCGCCGCGCACGCCAGCTTTCCCTGGATCGTCACGGTCGACGACCACGAGGTGGAAAACGACTGGGCGGGCGATCTCTCTCAGCACCTCGATCCGCAGTTCGCCCTGCGCAAAGCGGCCGGGCTGCAGGCGTTTTTCGAACACATGCCACTGCCCCTTCGCGTGCTCGGCAAGGGCGCGGCGCTGGAGCTCCACAAGTCCTGGGACATCGGCCGGCTGGCGAGAATCAACCTGCTGGATACGCGACAGTTTCGGGACCCGCAGCCCTGTCCGCGACCCGGCATCAGTGGCGCCAACACGGTGAGCGACGAGGATTGCCCGGCCCGCAACGGCGAGGGCCGCACTCTGCTCGGCGCACGGCAACAGCGGTGGCTGGAGTCGCAGCTGGCACGCTCACCCGCGGCCTGGAACGTACTGGCGCAGCCCACGCTGTTCTCGCCCCTGCGTCAGCCGCGCGACGGCGTCACGAATCACTACACGGAAACGTGGGATGGCTATCCCAGAGCGCGCCAGCAGGTGATCGATACGATCGTGCGCCAGCGGGTGAAGAATCCGCTGATCCTTGGTGGGGACGTGCACTGCACCTACGCGATGGACGTTCGCGAGCAGCCGGAGAACGACAGCTCGCGAACGATTGCGACGGAATTCACTGGCACATCGGTCACCAGCGAGGGGTTTCCCCAAACGACGGTCGATCGCTTTCTGGCGGCGAACCCGCATGCCCGATTCGCCAACAGCGAAGACCACGGCTACCTTTTGTTCGATCTCAGCGAGGCACGTGCTGCCGTCCGGCTTCGCACTGTGGCGAGCGTGAAGGAGCGTGACGCATCGTTGTCAACGCGCGCGTCGTTTGTGGTCGAGGCGGGGAGGCCAGGCGTCGTCGTCGCGTAGCGCGGGCTCGCCGGCTAACAGTGCTTTCGCAGCCGACGATCATGCAGCGTCGCGCCCAGCAGCAGAAGGCTTCCCGACGCCATCAGCGCGGCGTGCTCCCATAGGCCGATGGGCAGCAAGGAAGAGAGCGCAATCATGAAGACCACGGTGGACGCCAGCAGCCAGGCAGCCGGTTGCCAGTGGCGATGCCGCATGAAGCCAAGCGCCAGCGAAGCAAAGGAAAGTGCAAGGCTCAGTCCTACCCCGAGCGTCTCCCAGCGCCCGAGGCTCAGCACGAATGTCGCGACACCGTGGTAGGGATGCCGCCACGACAGCAGGCTGACCGCTATCGATGCGTTCAGAGCCAGCGCAATCGGCAAAGCCAGGCAATGCAACGCGCACACCGCTGCTAGCCAGGGGCCTGCGCGGTCGGCTACAGCCCACCAAAACCTTTTCTGCCGTTCCACAGTATTCATCTTAAGTGTTATGTTATAACATAACACATCCAACAAAGAACGCATCCATGCGCCCACAGCTCGGATTTCTGGTCGCCGTTTGGGCGGTTGCAGCGACTGGTCATGATGTACAGCACAGAAACACGCCATCCCCGCACGTTCACGGGACCGCGGAGCTGCAGATCGTGCTTGAGGAAACCGGCGTGACCGCACAGCTGCGTATCGCAGGCATGAGCGCGGTCGGTTTCGAACGCGCACCCCGTTCCGCGGCCGAACGCGGACGTCTCGACCGCTTCCGCTCAGCGATTGTCAGCGCCGGCTGGCTGGTGTTTCCCGCGTCGGCCGGCTGCCAGCTGTTCGGCAGCGATGTGTTGGCGCCTGGTTTTGAGGAAACGCCGCCGGACGCAGAAACGCACAACGAGCACGCAGAGATTCGTGCAACGCTGCGTTACCGATGCGCCAACGGCAGCAGCGTGTCCGAACTTTCGGTGAACCTGTTCGATTCAGCGCAGGAACTGGAGACTGTCAGTGTGGAATGGGTCACGCCGCTCAGTCAGGGCAGCGCGGTGGTGGGACGCAGGCAGCAGCGTGTGAGTCTCGCGCCGTGAAGTCGCCGGTTTCACTGGTTCGTAACGCCCTGCTCGAAGTGCATGACCTGACTTTCGCCTGGCCGGGGCAAGAAGCCATCCTGGACGTCCCCGCGTTTCACCTCGATACCCGCGAGCATGTGTTCCTGCATGGCCCAAGCGGCAGCGGCAAGACGACGTTGCTCGGGCTGCTCGCGGGCGTACTTTGCCCGCAGAGCGGCACAGTGACGTTTCGCGACACCGTCATATCGTCGCTCTCGGCTTCCCGCCGTGACCGATGGCGCGCCGATCACATCGGCTACATTTTCCAGCAATTCAATTTGCTGCCGTATCTGACGGTCCTGGAGAACGTCCTGCTGCCGCTGAGGTTCTCGACGCGTGCGCGCCACCGCTATGAAAACCACGATCATGCCTCCACGCGGGCGCGGCATCTGATGCAGTCACTCGGTCTCGATCCTGCGGGAATCGCCGAAGCGCCCGTCGGTCGGCTCAGCGTAGGTCAGCAACAGCGGGTAGCCGCTGCGCGCGCCCTCGTCACGCAGCCGGACCTACTTATTGCCGACGAGCCCACGTCCTCGCTGGATGCGGATGCGCGTGGCCGCTTTCTGGCCTTGTTGTTCGATGCTTGCACCGCCAACGAGACCGCCGTCGTCTTCGTCAGTCACGACCTGACGCTGGCGGCCTTGTTCGATCGGACGGTGCGCCTGAGCGACATCAATCGGG
>JAAFHE010000087.1:6748-9843 GCA_013298265.1 Lysobacterales bacterium
CGCTCATGAGATGGTTGGGGTCGCTTGCACTGAAAAGCCTCTGGTCCCGGCGCGGAGCCGTGTTGCTGACGGTTCTGACGATCGGTCTGAGCGTCACCTTGCTGCTGGGCGTCGAACGCATCCGCGCCGAGGCGCGGCAAGGCTTCGCCAGTACGGTATCCGGCACCGATCTCATCGTTGGAGCGCGGGCCGGGCCGGTCAGCCTGCTGCTTTATTCTGTTTTCCACATAGGCGATCCGACGAACGATCTGTCGTGGGATACCTACGATGAGATCCGTAAATGGCCTGAGGTCGCCTGGACGGTTCCCTTGTCGCTCGGCGATTCGCACCGTGGCCATCGTGTGGTCGGCACTACGGCAGATTTTTTCGCGCATTACCGCTATGGCAATCGGAACAAGCTGTCCTTCGCGGCAGGCACGCCGTTCAGAGCCGTGCACGACGCGGTGATTGGCGCCGAAGTCGCTGACAATCTGACTTACGGACTGGGCAGTACCCTCGTACTTACACACGGTATCGGAGCAGCGGGCATCAGCGACCATGCTGATCAGCCGTTTGTGGTGACTGGCATCCTCAGTCGTACGGGAACCCCGGTCGATCGCTCCGTGCTGATCGATCTGCGTGGCATCGAGGCGATTCATCGTGGCTGGCAATCAGGAGCGCGGACGCCAATGCCGCACGTTCCTTCGGACCGCATTGACGAGTACCTGAAGCCCAGGAGCATCACGGCTTTTCTGGTCGGACTGAATACACGTGCTGCCACGTTCGCCCTGCAACGGGAGATCAACGCTCACTCGCCAGAGCCGCTCACCGCCGTGCTGCCCGGCGTGGCGCTGCAGCAGCTCTGGAGGCTCATCGGCCCGGCCGAAAGGGCGCTCACAGCCATCAGCGTGTTCGTGGTGCTGGTCGGCATCGCCGGCATGATCACCGTGCTGCTAGCCACCCTTGGAGAGCGCCGACGTGAGATGGCAGTCCTGCGCGCGATTGGTGCACGCCCGGGTCACATTTTCGGCATGCTGATTCTCGAAGCCACATGGCTCAGCGCGGTGGGCGCAGTCGTAGGTGTGGTGGGACTCACGGTGCTGGTTTGGTTTGGCCGTTCCCTCGTGCTGGAGCGGTGGGGCCTTCAGGTATCCGGGGTACTTCCGACGAGCACGGAGTGGCTGATGCTCGGCGCAGCACTTGCCTGCGGCGTTGCGGCGGGCGCGCTTCCGGCGTGGCTGGCTTATCGCCGCACACTGGCCGACGGACTGGAGCAACGCGTGTGAAACCGCGTCTCTTCATAGTGTTCGCAGCGGTGTGCGCGGCCGCGTGCAGCCAGCAGCACGATCGGGCGCCGTCAAGCGATGCCGTTGCCGCCGCGAACGGCGCCGATGCGGGTCGTATCCGCGCGGCCCAGATCCGCGCCCAGATCGCCGCAGCCAGAACGGCGCCCGAGCCACCGCTGGTTGCCGCATCCGATCACCGCGAGCTGGACTGGCTGGAGCTCATGCCACCGGCGGATCTCGCGGCGCTGGAGAACGGCCCGCCCTTGTCGCACACGGGGCAACGACGGATGGCTCAGCAGGGCAGCTTCGCGACCGTCTCGTCCGTCACAGGAAAGAACGTCAAATTGCCTGGCTACGTCGTGCCCTTGAGCACGGACGACCAGGGCGCGCTGACGGAGTTCTTCTTCGTTCCGTATTTCGGCGCGTGCTTGCATGTGCCACCGCCGCCGCCGAATCAGATCGTCCATGTCGTACTCGGCTCGTCCGTCCCATCACCGGAAATGTGGAATCCGCAGTGGCTGCGGGGTCGGCTGCGCGCCGCAACGACGGAAAACGCGCTGGGCGGTTCGGCCTATGTCATGGAAGACGCGTCGTTGCTGCCTTACGACGGCTGAAGGCGGTCTGTGCAAGACACGCCAGCATCGCGAAGGTGGAACGATTGCTCCTGTGCGCCCATGTTGCGCCCCAGCCGGTTGATGATGCGCTGCGGCGTGTTCGGCACCTGGTTGGAAGGTGCGGCTTGCGAGACCGAAACGCTTTTGCTGGGTGAGCTTGCCGTGCCGCTGCGTGAGCACGGTGCCGCTGGACCGGTGCGCTTCGCGTAGGTATCGATGATTCCCTCCGGTGCGGAATGCGCCGGGGTTGCGAACGCCAACGACAGAACAACGAAATGTGGGCTTTTCGCAGTGAACCCGTAGCGGCGGGAAGATGCTTCCTCCGATATTGTCCGGCGAGCGGCAATTGCACGCGGCAATGCTTCGCGCGCCGCACCGCAGCGCTCAATCGATGCGGTATACCCGAGCTTTCGGATAGTCCTCGTGGACCTGCAGGAACCAGCGGCCGGCGACGCCGGGCACGACGAGGATCTCAGGCGATTCCAGGGTCTGGCGCAGTTTTATCGCGCCCTTGAGCACCTTCCAGGTCTGGCCGTTCTCGAGGCGGAATTCCGTGCCAGGTTCCCAGCCAGTGATCGGGCCGCGCAGTCGGCTCGTTATCGTGCGGATGTCGAGATCCATCGGGATGGCGCGGGCCGATTCGCCGTCGCGCTGCGCTGCGGCTGTGTCGTCGGTGGCGGCGGCGCGTGCCGGTGTGGGCAGGGGCAACGCATCGCGGCCGGGCTTCTCGCGCAGCAGGCGGTTCAGGAGTTCCAATTGCTGCACTGTCAACGTATCCAGACCGGTGTCGCGGCGCTGCTCGGGCGTGAGCCGGTCTTCGACGTTGACGTAGTCCTGGACAGCCGGCGCGACCGGCGCCGTGAGAAAAAACATCAAGGCCAGGACGATGCGTGTTGTTGCCGACATGCTGTGCTCCGCGGACCGGACCAGCCACGCTGGCGGGTCTCAAGGGTCAGGCCCGGCAGGGTAGGCAGCCATCGTGTCAGATTTGTTACGCGTAGCGCTGCCCGCAGTGCAGCGCTACGCATCCGTCGGTTCGCCACGGCCGCGCGCGGTTCAATGCGCCCGTTTCAACGCGCTCGTTTCAATCCGCGTTGTCCTTCGCAGCGCGTCCTTGCGCGACGACGACGACATAGTCGTAGCCGAACACGATCTTCTCGAAGGCCATGCCGGCCGACTGGCGCGCCTTGCGCTGGCGTCGCAGCGGATCGACGTC
>JAAFHE010000829.1 GCA_013298265.1 Lysobacterales bacterium
TCGCTGATTTCTTCCGGCAGGCCGGTCTCGCCGATGACCTTGCCGTCGTTGGTGGTCTGGACTTCCTCGAGCACCCCGGCGATGTATTCGGGACGGCCCTGCGCTCGCAGCCACTGCACGACGCGATGCACTTCGTGGTCGTCGACGAAGGCGCCGTGCACCCGCTCGGGCGTGGCCGTGCCCGGCGGCAGGTGCAGCATGTCGCCGTGGCCGAGCAGCGCCTCAGCGCCGGACTGGTCGAGAATGGTGCGCGAGTCGATCTTGCTCGACACCTGGAACGCGATACGGGTCGGGATGTTGGCCTTGATCAGGCCGGTGATCACGTCGACCGACGGACGCTGCGTGGCAAGAATGAGGTGCACGCCGGCAGCGCGCGCCTTCTGCGCGAGGCGGGCGATGAGCTCTTCCACTTTCTTGCCGACTATCATCATCATGTCGGCGAATTCGTCGATGAAGATGACGATGTAGGGCAAGGGCTGCAGGGGCTCGGCGCGGCGTTCCGGCTGCGACGCGTCCGGGCGGAACAGCGGATCGAGCAATGGCTGGCCGGCGTCCTCGGCTTCCCTGACTTTCTTGTTGAAGCCGGCCAGGTTGCGCACTCCGGTCGCGGCCATGAGCTTGTAGCGACGCTCCATCTCGGCCACACACCAGCGCAGCGCGTTGGCAGCTTCCTTCATATCGGTGACGACCGGCGCGAGCAGGTGCGGGATACCTTCGTAGACCGACAGTTCGAGCATCTTCGGGTCGATCATGATCATGCGCACGTCGCGGGGGCTGGCCTTGTACAGCAGGCTCAACACCATCGCGTTGACCGCGACCGACTTGCCCGAACCGGTGGTGCCCGCAACCAGCAGGTGCGGCATCTTGGCGAGGTCCGCCACGGCCGGGCGTCCGCCGATGTCCTTGCCCAGGGCCAGGGTCAGCGGCGACTTGGACGCGTCGTACTTGTCCGAACGCAGGATTTCCGAGAGATAGACCATCTCGCGCTTGGCGTTCGGGATTTCCAGGCCGATCACGTTCTTGCCGGGGATCACGTCGACGACGCGCACGCTGACCACGGACAGGCCGCGTGCGATGTCCTTGTCGAGATTGCTGATCTGGCTACCGCGCACGCCCGCGGCCGGCTCCATCTCGAAGCGTGTGACCACAGGCCCCGGGAACACGCCGACGACCTGGGCCTCGATGCGGAAATCCTTGAGCTTGAGTTCGACCTGGCGCGAGAGTACGGCCAGCGTTTCTGCCGAATAGCCGGCGACCTGAGGCTTGGGTTCATCCAGCAGCGACAGCGGCGGCAGTTCGCCGTTGACCGGTGCGCCGACGAACAACGGGATCTGCTGCTCGCGCTCGGCGCGTTCGCTCTTTTCAATGGCGGCGGCGGCCGGCTTCTCGATGCGTACGGGTTCGCGCTTGGCCTGCTTGACGGTCTCGACCTTGCGCACTTCTTCGCGCTCGCTGCGCGCGGCGCGGGCGACGCGGGCGTCGTCGGCCCTTTTCAGGCTGCCCGTCAGCCAGTTGCCGGCCACAAGGATGCCGCGGCCGATCGCGTCCATGAGCTTGAACCAGGACAGGCCGGTGGCCAGCGTCACGGCGACGAGAAACACGGCCAGCAGCAGCAACGTGGCGCCGAGAAAACCGAAACCGTGCAGCAGGCCGCCGCCGACCATCTTGCCGAGGATGCCGCCGGCTTTTTCCGGTAGCTGGCTCGGGCCCAAAAAATGCAGATGGGCCAGGCCACTGCCGCTGAGGAAAAACGCGACGAAGCCGACCAGGCGCAGCGAGGGCTCCAGCGCAGACTTCGGCGCGTCTTCCCGCGGCCGCAGGATGCCCGCACCGACGGCCAGCAGCAGCAACGGAAACACGTAGGCCAAGCCGCCGAAAAAATACAGCGAGAGATCGGCGATCCAGGCGCCGACCGCGCCGCCGAAATTGTGGATCTGCTCGGGCTCGCCAGCGTGCGACCAGCCCGGATCCTGCGGGCTGTAGCTCAGCAGGCAGGCGAGCAGATAGACGACCACAGGCAGCAGCAGCAGAAACGCGGCCTCGCGCAGACGCTTCTGCAACGGGTCGGAGTCGGTCGTGGCGGGGATGGCTTTGGAAGTGCGCGACACCGCTGGACTATACCTCAAGAAGTCGCCGCAAGGCGTTGTTCGAACAATGGTTCCAGGGCTTCGGCGCCCCCTGGCAGAACCCAAGCTCGCGCGATGGCGGCTCATTAGCGACACCGCAGCCTGCGCGCCAGCCCGACTTTACCCCGTCGTCGCGTCTCGGGCAGCCTTGACGGCCGCTACTGATCCATCCGCGGGCAGAAACCAGACGACCATGACCAACTCTGCAGTGAGCCGCGCCAGGCGCGGACTGGATACACAATCGGTTGACGGCCTGCCTCAGTGAAAATCGCTGAAGCTGCCATGATTTTCTGCCGGGATACTGACGTTCATCGCCAACGCGTGGGAGAACATCGGCGCTAAGACGTCGTGGCCAAAGCCGTCGAGGCAGCACAGGGC
>JAAFHE010000830.1 GCA_013298265.1 Lysobacterales bacterium
CAACCGGGTAGCCACCACCCTGCCAGACGGACGTGTACTGACGCAGCGCTTCTACGGCCCGGGATTCCTGCACCAGATCGCGCTTGATGGCAGCACGATCAGCGACATCGAGCGCGATGCGATGCAGCGCGAGACCGTGCGCAGTCAGGGCGCGCTGACGAGCTATTTCGACTATGACGTCGTCGGTCGTCGCGTCGGCCAGCGTGCGCGCAAGAGCGCCGTCGCGGCGGACGACGCGGTCGCGCGCCGCTACGTCTACGGTGCCGACGGCAGTCTCGCCGCGGTCAGCGACCGCCGTTTTGGTCAGACGCAATATGGCTACGACGCACTCGGCCGCCTGACGCGCGCCAATACAGAACGCTTCGCGTTCGATCCCGCGCACAACATCGTCGATACGGCGGGGCAGGCGGTCGGCGACAATCGCGTCGTCGCGTTCGACGACAAGCGCTTTCGCTACGACACCCACGGCAATCTCGTCGAGAAGCGCATCGCCGGCCATACCCGCATCCGCTTCCACTACGATCCCGAGCATCGGCTCGAGCTCGCCGAAATCTCGCGCAACGGCGTGCAGCAGCGCGTTACCTACGGCTACGACGCGTTCGGCCGTCGCACCTGGAAGCGCGACGATTTCGGCACCACCGAATTCGTCTGGGACGGCAATCGCCTGCTGCAGGAAACGCGGCACCGGCGCTGCCTGACCTATGTCTACGACGACACGAGTTTCGTCCCGGTCGCGCAGCTCGAATCGCTGTCGGGACCGGCTGTGTCGCCGATGGAAACCACCGCGACCGTGCGCTATTTCCACACCGATCAGAGCGGCGCGCCGCGCGAGCTCAGCGAGTCCGATGGCCGCATCGCCTGGCGCGCAAACTACCGCGCCTGGGGCAATACGGTGCTGGTCGAGTATCCCGATGCGCCGGCCGCGCCGTCGGCCGAACCGGTGCATCAGCCGCTGCGCTTCCAGGGCCAGTACTTCGATGCGGAGACCGGGCTGCACTACAACCGCTTCCGCTACTACGACCCGGACGTCGGACGCTTCACCAGCCAGGATCCGGTGGGCCTGGCAGGCGGGCCAAACTTCTATCAGTACGCGCCCAATCCGTTCGAATGGATCGACCCGCACGGCCTCAAGCACACGGCCGTCTGGGCACTCATGGATGCGAACGGCAAGCTCAAGGCCGAAGGCATCGAGTTCAGCGGCTGCGACAAGAAACCGGGGCGCCGCCTGAACTTCCAGGAACAGCTGATGGTGCATACCGAACGCAAGATCATGGCGAAGATTTCCGGCGTCGCCGCGCCCGGTGATCATCTCGTGATCCTCGGTGAACGGCCGCCCTGCAATCCGGGCGGACGCGGCTGCCAGTCGGCGATGGATGCGTTCGCGCGCGAGCGCGGCGTCAAGGTCACCTATATGACAAACGACGGCGAGTGGAACTACCCTCAGCTATCCTGTGACTGCGGCAAGAAGAAACCATGCTGAGCAGCTTTCCGGCCTTGCCGCAGTGGATCGCGTTGTCGGACGCCGAAAAGGACATCGTGCTGGCGCGTGTATCTGATGAGCTGTCGTTGCCGCAGCCGTTCGCGCTGTCGCGCGACGGCTACGTCGCACCGCGCGTGGTGGTCGATTACGCGGAGCCCGTCGGGAAGATCGCGTTCCGGCTGATCCCGGCGCATACGGTTCCGGTTGGCCTCAGCGATGACAATCTCGCGGCGATACACCGCATCAGTGACGAGCCGCCGATCAGTGTCGAGGAAATGACGCCGTTGATCCGCATGGACGTCGCGGCCTTCCTGGTCGCCGAACTGCCGCTGTCGGTGGCGGCCGCACGCGTGCTCATCGACCAGGCGCATGACGAGCGCGCCGAATTTCCCGCCTACCTCGACGACGCGTCGGCGCAGGCGGCCGTGCAGCGGCTCGGTGCGACGCTGCCGAGCGAGGCGCAATGGGAATGCGCGGCGAAGGCCGGTGCCGATCCGCTGTTTCCGTTCGGCAACGCGCTGCTGCCCGAGTCAGCGCTCGAGCGGTGGATGCGCTACGACCTCGGCGATGCCACGTCGGCGTTCAATACATTCGGCGTCGGTGGGTTCTTCTTCGCCGAGTGGTGTGGCGACATGTTCGCGATCAGCCACGCCACCGACGCGGAACGTCTGCCCGGCACGCGCACGATCAAAGGCGGCGGCGCGTACTTCTGGCCGTGGCAGGACGAGGAATGGGTCTGGTGCCTATCGTCGATGCGCATGCCGGCTAGTGATCTCGACGCCGGCGTCGCGGTATGCCGGCCGGTGATAGCGCTGTAGGGGGCCGCGTTGTGCGTGAGCCGTGAACGCATCGCGGCTTCGGTCGATCGTACTCGCCTGCGCAAACGCAGCGCTCAGGGCCGTGGGACCGCGTGTCCCGCTCGGACCCTGAGCGCCGGAACGATGCGATGAGCCTGCAGCAAGACGGTACGTTCGAAATCCAGCCGGGCCTCGTCCTGGTGCCGGGCATGCGCCACGACCAACT
>JAAFHE010000831.1 GCA_013298265.1 Lysobacterales bacterium
CGAGCAAGGAAATAGTCTCGTTGTTCAAGGGACTGATTGGGTTGTTCGAGACCTACCGCGGCTTTCCACTGGACGATACCTATCGTGATCTGGCCGTGGCGATGTCTACGCTGGAGCCGCGCGAACCGTCGTCCTTGTTGTTGGAGGTTACGAAGCAGATCCGGAAACTCCTCGGTGGCCAGTTGAAGCTGGAGAACGAGGATCTGGTGTTCGTGCGCGACGACGGATCGACGCTGCTGTCGCAGCTGTTGGCCGAAGGACACCGCAAGTTGGCGATGCTGGTCTATCTGTTGCGCACGGGCATCGTCGAGCCCGGCAGCACGCTGTACTGGGACGAGCCCGAGGCGAATCTCAACCCCGCTGCGATCAAACTTCTGATCCAGGCATTGCATCTGCTGTCCGGGTGCGGCGTGCAAGTAATCCTGGCCACTCACAGCCTTTTCCTGCTGCGCGAAGTGGAGATACTGCAGGGCACGAAGAAGACCGCTGTCGAGCCTGTCCCGCGCTATTTCGGTCTCGGTATCGGGCGAAGTGGCGTTGAGGTAAGCCAAGCGGATGACATCGCCGAGATCGATCCACTGGTATTGCTCGATGAGAACCTCAAGCAGAGTGACCGCTTCGTGGGGTCCGACCTGTGACTCAAACCGCGGTGATCGATGGCGTACGCCTGACCACGCCCGCCGGCTGGTGGATCTGGAAATACGACGATTCGTCTTTCCATCGCAACCAGTTTCAGCGCTTCGCAGGCGGTTCCAAGGCGGTGGATGCGGTGATAGTGGGCGATGGCACGCTGTGGCTGATCGAGTTGAAGGACTACCGGCGGAATCCTCGCACCAAGCCAAGTTCCGTGTTTGCCGAAGTCGCGACAAAGGTCAAAGCGACCTTGGCGGGTTTAGCCGTTGCGCGCGTCAAGGCCAATGACCACACCGAACGCGCCCTGGCCGCGCAGGCGATGAACTGCAGGGACATTCGGGTAGCACTCCAGCTTGCACAGCCGGTCATACCGTCGAGGCTGTTTCCGCACGTCGTCTCACCGCAAGACGCACGAACGCAACTTCGGCGCGAGGTCAACGCTGTCGATTCACACCCGGAGTGCATCGTCGGCCATATCGACAGTCCTCGACTACCGTGGACGACCGAGATCTAGGGGAAGCGCATGAAACTGAAACCGTGGCGAGAAATCGCCGTGCCGCACGAAGACGTGCTCAAGGGTACTTTCCAACAAGCCGAATTCGCGGCGGACATCACGCGCGTACACGATGGTTCGGCGACGGCCGAGTACCAGGATCCCGTGTTGTTCTTCCAGCGGACCTACATCACCGAAGGCATGCGTCTGCTGCTGGACTCGGTGGTGCGACGCCTGGCCGGCAAGGGCGGTGACCCGGTCATTCAGTTGCAGACTGCGTTCGGTGGCGGCAAGACGCACACCATGTTGGCGGTGCTGCACCTGGCCGAGGGCAAGGCGGCCGCGAGTGATCTGGCTGGCATCCCGGCGATCCTCGATGGGGCCGGCGTGCTGGCATTGCCGAAGGCGCGCGTCGCCGTGCTCGACGGAACGCGGCTGGCGCCGAACCAGGCGCGCAAGGTCGACGGGCACAGCATCCGTACGCTATGGGGGGAACTGGGCTGGCAGCTCGGTGGGGCTGCCGGCTATGCGCGCGTGCTCGATTCCGACGCGTCCGGTACGTCGCCGGGCAAGGACGTGCTGATCGCACTCATCGCTGACGCTGCGCCGTGCGTCGTGCTGCTGGACGAAATGGTGGCCTACATTCGCCAGTTCGAGGACGGAAGGAATCTCTCCGGCGGTTCCTTTGGTTCCAACCTCTCCTTCATCCAGGCGCTGACCGAGGCGATGAAGGCGGTGCCCAACGCCGTGCTGCTGGGCTCGTTGCCGGAGTCGCATCGCGAGACAGTGGACCAGCAAGGTATCAAGGCGCTGGAAGCCCTGGAGCACTACTTCGCGCGCGTCCAGGCGCTCTGGAAGCCGGTCGCTACAGAAGAAGCATTCGAGATCGTGCGTCGGCGGCTGTTCGCCCACATCAACGATCGTGTTGCCGCCGAGACGACCTGTCGCGCGTTCGCAGAT
This sequence comes from Lysobacterales bacterium, assembly GCA_013298265.1. Classification (GTDB taxonomy): domain Bacteria; phylum Pseudomonadota; class Gammaproteobacteria; order Xanthomonadales; family Rhodanobacteraceae; genus Tahibacter. The sequence goes on from JAAFHE010000831.1 coordinate 2,087, forward strand.
CACTACGTGATGCATGCTGCTGATTTGCCGGGTGAGACTCAGGAAGGCGCGTATCTGCGACGCATGCAAGCGGCGTATCCGATCCATCCCGAAGTGTTCGAGCGGCTGTATACGGACTGGTCCACGTTGCCCAATTTCCAGCGCACGCGTGGCGTGTTGAAGCTGATGGCCAAGGTGATCCACCGCCTGTGGCAGGACGGCAACCAGGACCTCCTGCTGATGCCGGGCAGCCTGCCGCTGTACGACGGTCCGGTGCGCACCGAGTTGACCAACTACCTGCCGCCGGGATGGGACCCCGTGCTTGAGCACGACGTCGACGGCGAACGCGCCGAGCCGACCGAGCTTGACCAAAGGGAGCCGCGGTTTGGCGCAGTACAGGCCTGCCGTCGGGTGACGCGCTGCATTTTCCTTGGCAG
>JAAFHE010000832.1 GCA_013298265.1 Lysobacterales bacterium
GCCGGCTTGACCGGCTGTACGGGCGGCGACGGTGCCGGGGCGACTGATTCCGTGCCTTTGAAGAAGGCCATCATGCGCGACCAGAAGCCCTGGCTCGGTGCGGTGTGCGTATACGACCGCGAAGCCACCGGAGTCGGAGTCGGAGCCGGTACGGGCGTCGGCGCGGAAGTCGGTTCTTCGCTGTCGGGACGCAGCGGCGCAGGGCTCGCCGGCACGACGCGGCTGACCGCGGGGCGTTCGGGTTCTTCGCTGGGCTGGGCCACCTGCGGCGGCGGCGTCACCACGACGGGAGTGAGTCGGTCGTAGCTCGGACGCGGCGCTTCGCCGATGTCCGCACTCTTGATGCGCTGGATTTCCAGGTGCGGTGTTTCGAGCTTTTCGTCCGCGACGATGATGACGGCGACATCATGGCGCTGCTCAATCTCGGTGACTTGGCGGCGCTTTTCGTTGAGCAGGAAGTTGGCGACGTCCGGCGGCGCCTGCACCAGAACTTGTCCGGTGTTGTCCTTCATCGCATGTTCTTCGACCAGGCGAAGCGCCGACAGCGACAGCGATTCGATGCTGCGGATGCGGCCGTGGCCGGTGCAGCGCGGGCACACGATCTGGGTCGACTCGCCGAGGCTTGGGCGCAGGCGCTGGCGCGACATCTCCATGAGACCAAAGCGCGAGATGCGGCCGAGCTGGACGCGGGCGCGGTCGAGCTTGAGTGCATCCTTGAGCGTTTCCTCGACTTCACGCTGATGGCGCGGGCTGTCCATGTCGATGAAGTCGATGACGATCAGGCCGCCGGCGTCGCGAATGCGCAGTTGGCGCGCGATCTCGATCGCGGCCTCGCGGTTCGTGTTGAACGCGGTCTCCTCGATGTCGCTGCCCTTGGTCGCCTTGGCCGAGTTGATGTCGATTGCGGTCAGGGCTTCGGTCTGGTCGATGACGATGGACCCGCCCGAAGGCAGGCGCACCGTGCGCTCGAATGCATTCTCGATCTGGGTCTCGATCTGGAAGCGCGAGAACAGCGGGGTGGTGTCCTTGTAGAGCTTCAGCTTGCGCAGGTTGTTCGGCATGACCTGCTGCACGAAGTCGCGCGCGTCCTGGAACAGGTCTTCGTGATCGATCAGGATCTCGCCGACGTCGTTGCGCAGGTAGTCGCGCAGCGCGCGGATGATGAGCTTGGATTCCTGGTAGATCAGGAACGGGCCCGGGCGCGAGGTCGCGGCTTCCGAGATCGCCTTCCACAGTTGCAGCAGGTAGTCGAGATCCCATTGCAGCTCTTCGGCGTCACGGCCCATGCCGGCCGTGCGGATGATCAGCCCCATGTCGTCGGGGCAGTTGAGGTGATCCATCACCTCCTTGAGATTGGCGCGGTCCTCGCCCTCGATGCGGCGCGACACACCGCCCGCACGCGGGTTGTTCGGCATCAGCACCATGTAGCGGCCGGCGAGCGAGATGAACGTGGTCAGGGCGGCGCCCTTGTTGCCGCGTTCCTCTTTCTCGACCTGGACGACGATGTCCTGGCCTTCCTTGATGAGTTCGCGGATACCGGCGCGGTTGTGGTCCACGCCTGGCGTGAAGAAGTCGCGCGAGATCTCCTTCAGCGGCAGGAAGCCGTGGCGCTCGCCGCCGTATTCGACGAAACAGGCTTCGAGCGAGGGTTCGACCCGGGTGATGCGGCCTTTGTAGATATTGGCCTTCTTTTGTTCCTTGGACGGGATTTCGATATCGAGATCGAAAAGGTTCTGGCCGTCCACGATGGCCACACGCAACTCTTCACGCTGAGTCGCGTTGATCAACATGCGTTTCATTGTAGTGATTCCGTAATGCGCTCTACCGCCTTAGAACGCGGAGGCGCATACCTCGCAGGAAAAATCCCTGCGTTACGCAGCGGCAGCTGCGTACGGAAAGACCGGCATGAATGCCGGTCGGCGGACGACGGTGGCGCAGTGCGCCGGTCCGGCGCCGTCCTGGCTGCGCACTCTCGCGGCCATCGCCGGGAGCGCGGTGTTGTTCTGGTCCGTCACGACTTGCATCGCAGCGGCACGAAAAGTATTGCATGCACGACCGGAAACCCTCCGCGGCGCTTGCCGCGCTGCGGGCAATCTCCGAACCGATCCGTTACGATGCCGCCGGTCGCCTCACAAGTTCCGGTCAGGAATCCTGCGGGGCCGGCAGTACAGTCAACGGGTAGGTGCATCGCCGAACGATGGTTAGTACCTCGTTCCTTGACGCGAAGTGCGGCCCAAGTCTACCAGCTGACAGCAGATTTTTTCAATCGTGACGCGAACTTCGGGCAACTCCCCAGACACGGGCGCAGGCGTGAGACTGGTCCGCGTCGCGGACGACCGCGACGGCCAGCGCATCGACAATTTCCTCACCGGTCAGCTCAAGGGCGTGCCCAAGAGCCTGATCTACCGCATCTTGCGCACCGGGCAGGTGCGTCTGAACGGCAAGCGCGCCAAGCCCGACAGCCGCGTCAGCGGTGGTGACGAAGTCCGCATTCCGCCGGT
>JAAFHE010000083.1 GCA_013298265.1 Lysobacterales bacterium
CGGTGCCGGAAGCGATTCCAGCCATTGCAACGCACGCTCTCCGGCGAGGCTGAGATCCAGGTCGGCGTGGCTGGCGACCAGCGCGGAAAACAGGCGCTGCGGATGTGGTGGCCATTCGGCTTGCGTGCGCTCGTCCACGCTCGTCGCGACGGCGCGGCCGAGCAGAAACTCGACTTCGATGGCGAGCATCGGCCTCAGCCTCCGATTTTCTGTACGTGGCGGCTCATCTTCACGAGCTCGGCGAGCTTCGGTTGGGGTGTGAGCCGGATCGGATCGGCATGCCACGGCAAGCCGGCCCTGTGCGCCGCGGCGATGGTATCGGCGTAAAGGGCTGCGGCCTCGCTACCGTCGAGCGGCAGCGGTGAGGTCGTGCCGTCGGCGTGTACGATTTCGAAATCCTGCCGGCCGTCGGCGACGAGGCCGCAGCGCGAACGCAGCCAGCATCCGCGCTCGCGCGCCGCGGTGACTGCGACCAGCGCCAGCGCCGCCAGCACGGTTCGCGCGGCGCGGTCGGTGTCGCCGGCTGCGCCGTCGACGGGAAACCTCAGGCGGCGCAGTGCGGCGAGTGACAGCACGGTCGTCTGCAAGGCATGGTCGACGGTAACTCCGCCGCGCAGCGCGGCTTTATACGATTCGATCCGATTGTCGGCGAGCACTCGCTGTTGCTCGCTGCTGTCGACCTTGACCAGCACATTGCCGTGATTGACTTCCGACGGCCGCGTGCCCTTGACGCGTTCCTTTTTGCCGCGCGTCGTCTTCTCGCCGTCCTTGTCGGCTAACGACCAGTCGCCGTCTTCGCCGATGGCGATCTCGACGTCGGCGCTGATGCCGAGAGGGTCCTGGCGCAGGCCACCTTGCGTCGCGCCCCATTCGGCCTGCACGCCGACGATCTCGCTGGTCAGCACGCGCGCGAACTTGTTGCCCAGGCCGCCGGCGGCACCGGTCGAGTCCCAGCAGCCGAATACCAGCGCGGTCGGCGCATGGGCGTACAGGGCGGTCGCATTGCGCGTGTTGCAAGCGGTTAGCTGCCGGTACAGCGCCGATTTGAAGAATGGCGTGCCGTCGAGCGCGCTGTCGCGCAGGATCGCGTCGAACACGCGATGCGGCGCAGCCAGCGTGCTGATCTCGCCGATGTCGGCGAGGTCGCCGTCGAACTGCACGATGAGCCGCGGCAGTGCGAGGCCCGAACGCGCGGCAGTTTCGAGCGCTTCCTCGAAGCGGTTGGCCTGCGAAGCCACGGAATCGAGCAGCACGCAGGGAACCGTCTTCCCGTCGATGCGCCGCTGCTCCCAGCAGTACAACCCTCCCGCGAAGGTCGGCGGAAAAATCTTGTCGCCAGGCCCGCCTTCCGGCTGCAGGCGCTGGCGCAGGCGAATCGCGGCGGCGGAATCGACGATATCGGCGAGGTTCATGAACAGGCTCCTGCGGCGCTGGGTACGGGTACGGGCCTAGCATCCGAGACACGATGCGAATCTGCAACAAACGCTGCAAGATTGTTTTTTATCCAAAAGGGTTGAATGGAGCCACGAGAGCGCGCAGAGGATTCGGGGAAGCAACCGCCCCGGCAGTACAGGCTGACCGCTCCGATGGAGTCACTGCCGCGACGCCGACAGTCCTCTCAGCGAAAACCAGCGCATCAGGAAAAAATCGGCGGTTGCGATGGCCTGGCCGCCGCGCCTGACCGGGCGTATTCGAAGAGGGCTACATCGCGCAGCCGTTCAGCACGAGGGGCAAAGTGGCGATGTCGGGGGCGCTGCCACAGCGTGCAGCGCAGCGCAGCGGCCTCGTAAGGCTCGACGTGGAACTGCTCACGCCGTGCAAATGACGGCCGACTCGCCTACATGCCTGGGTCTGCGCGATTCAGCGGATCCGAGCGCGGCCGCAATGAGGGTCGAATCCAATTGCGGCCCATGGCATAGCGGCCGAAACGAGGTGTCTCGCGATCTGTTCGCGCGCCCCGGCCGTTGTTACCGGCAGCTACACCGCGTCACTGAAACCCATTCGCAAAAATACGGTCTCCGCCGGCCGGCGGCAGATCGGTGCCCTGGAAGATGCCCAGCGGGGTGTAGCCGGAATAGCCCGGGAAGGCGTAGTACACATTGGGATTGCGCAGCCGGCGGATCACCGCTTCGGACATGACGCGCCGGTAGTCGGTCGTGACCATCACATCCGCGCCTTCGAATAGCTGTGCCGTGGCAAGTCCGGCGAAGGTGCCGTAGGTCAGGCCGCCGTTGACCGAGCCGCCCAGGGCGAGCATCACGCTGCCGTAGCCGTGGTCGGTGCCGCCGTCGTCGTTCTCGCGCACGCGCCGGCCGAATTCGCTCATGACCACGATGCTGGTCGTGCCGGCGTAGTTGCTCGCGCCGCTGCCGTTGAGATCGGCATAGAACGCGCCGAGTCCCTTGGAGAGCTCCTCGACCTTGTTGCCGAAGAAGTCGTAGCTGTTGGCCGGGCTGCCCTGGCCGTCGTGGGTGTCCCAGCCGCCGAGGTCGACCGTGGCCACGCGCAGGCCTACGTCGCGCTTGATCAGCTGGGCCAGCATCTTGAGCTGCTGCGCGAATCCGCTGCCGCTGTCGTAGACCGCGCCGTTGGCTGGCGCGTAGGTGCTGAAGTCGATCGGTTTGATCACGTTGAGCGCGTCGAGGGTCTGGCGTCCGGCGGTCTCGAAGGCACCGGCTTCGCTCCACAGCTCCGGCAGCATGCTGAAGATGCCGCGCGCGCCGGGCGGCGCGGTGGTGCGGAAGTCCGGTTCCACGTTCCAGGCCCAGGAGCCCGAGTCGATGCGGAAATCCGAACCGCTGCCCATGGTGATGGTTTCGGTGCTGCCGAGCAGGCTGGTCGCGGTGATGCTGCCAGCGCTCACCGCCGGGATCTGCACCGTGCCAGGCAGGTTGGCTGTTTCCAGTACCCGCGTGAGCCAGCCCACGCCGCCGCCCTGGCCGGCCAGGCCGACTTCCATGTTCACCTGGGCGTCGAAATGGCTGCGCGTGACCGGCGCGGGCATCCCGGCGCCGAGCACGACGGCCATCTTGCCGCCGGTGTAGAGATCGCGCAGTTGCGGTGCGCGCGGATGCAGGCGCCATTGGTCGGCGCTGACCGCCAGACCGGCGCCGGTGCCGCTCAGCGGAATCTTAAGCGACGGCCGCGCGGTTTCGTAGGCGGCGCGGTTGGCATTGCTGCCGCCTGGGGAGAACAGGCTCAGCGCATCCATGCCGCCGCGCAGGTAGACCACGACCAGGGTGTCGTAGCTGTTGGCCGCAGTGGCACCGAAGGCGAGCTTGCTGCCGCCGGCCAGTGCCAGGGCGCCGCTGCCGGCGACGCTGGTCTTGAGGAAATCGCGACGATCGAACATGGGGATCTCCTCAGCGGCGCAGGGCGTCGGGGCTGCACAGGATCAGCGCGACGGTGGAGCGCAGGCGTGACTGGGTGTAGTGGTTCTTGAGGTTCGGGCTCGTGCCGCCGGCCCAGGCCTCGTTGAGCACCAGGACATCGTTCGCGCCAGCGTTCTGGCGCAGGAAATTGATCGCCTTGGTGTAGACCGGTTCGGGCCGGAAGCCCAGGATCAGGTCGCACCAGTAGTTGACGATCGCCGTCGAAGTGCGCCCGGCTTCGGGTATGGCCGCCGTCGTCATGCCGAGGATGTCGATAAGGTAGGGCCGCGCGTTGTCGTAGCCGACCTGCTGACGGATCTCGGTCAGGCGTACCAGCATCTTCCAGGTCATGGCCAGGCTGCCGGTGCTGGCCCAGGCGCTGCTGCGATCGGGATAGCCGTTGGGTGCCGGCCAGAAGAACTTGCGCTGCCCGGCCTGCTGCACGCGCGAATTGATTTCGTCCTTGGTCGAATAGTCGGTGCCGTACGTCGCAAGCGTTGGCGTGAAGTTCGCCGCGGTGCCGCGCAGTGCACTGACCAGCGCATTGAACGGCCGCTTGATCTTCGTACCCCAGGTGTTCTTGAACTCGCTGCTGAGCAGGATGGCCTGGGTGACCTGCCGGAGCTGGTCCGGCGCCTGCCAGGTGCTCTGGAACAGCTGCGCGATGCTCGTGACCAGGCTTTGCGGCGGATCGTCGCCAATGAAACGCCGGCAGAGTTTGCGCGCGATGAAATTCGCCGTGCCCGGATGTGACGCGAGCAGGTCGAACAGCTTGAAGCCGTCCTGCTGGCCCTGGTCGGGCGCGAAGCGGCGGTTGAGCACGTACTTGGTGAAGCGGTCGTGCCATTCCGCCGAATCGCGGAACACGAAGGTGCCGTCGTTGTCGGCCGGGTACTGCCAGTGACCGTTCTTGAGTGTCCAGCCAGTCAGCGCGCGCGTGGCTTCGTAGACGTCCTCGTCGACGTATTTCAGGCGCGCGGTCTGGCCGTCGCCGACGATGCCGATCGGGAGCGACGGATCGGTCGGGTCCATCACGCCCGCATAGTTTTCCGCGCCCAGCGTGTGCAGTTCGATGAGCTCGCGCGCGTAGTTCTCGTTCGGACCTGCGACGGAGCTCGCGTACAGGTCGAGGTAGTACATCATCGTGGTCGACTTGGCGACCGCTTCGAGCAGCGTGCGGAAGTTGCCGAACACGTTCGGCCGGATCACGTCGCGGTCGTAGTGCACGAACAGCGGGCCGGCATCGAAGTCCCAGCCGAAGGTGCTGAAATGGTCGTGCCAGAAGTCGCTCATGACTTCGAACAGCTGGCGCTGGGAATAGATCGCGCGGATCGTTGTCGCGCATTCGACCTCGGCGATCGGCTGCATGCGCAAGCTGTAGTTGTTAGTCACCGAACGGTGCTGGCTCCACAACTGCTGCAGGGTCTTGCCGAGGGTGGTGAAGCCGGCGGAAGCGAGCCGGCTATCGCAGGCGGTATCGGTGATCGCCGCGGGGTTGAGCTGGGCTGCGACCCAGCTCTGCCAGCGTGCGTCGTCGGTCGCGCCGGGAAGGCCGTAAAAGGCGACGAAATCGCCCTGGTAGTAACCGAACGTCGCTTTCTGCAGCCAGCGCACCGGCCCCGGCGGCACCGAGAGATTGGGCTCAGGTGCCGCTTCGGGTGCTGCTACGGAAGCTTTGCCCGGCCGGCGCATCGCGGCCGGATCAATGATGCCGGTCGCGCCGGCTAGGGACTGGATCAGCTGCCGGCGGGTGAGGACCTGGCTCGCAAATACGCTGGCCATGGGAATTCCAGGAGCGGGGGGCGGAATCGGCCCAGGCTAAACCGTACGTAAGCGAATGCCGTGAAAACGGTCGCAAATAGACCTTAGTTATGGACGGGCGGCAGAGAACGCCCGTCAGACGATCCGCGGTTCGGCCTCGAGCACGACGCCAAAGCGTTCGGTCACCCCGGCCTGCACGCGCTGCGCCAGCGCCCACAACTGTGCGCCGGTGGCGCCTCCGTGATTGACCAGCACCAGCGCGTGCTGCGCGGCGATGCCGGCATCGCCGTCGCGGATGCCCTTGAAGCCGGCCTGCTCGATCAGCCAGGCCGCCGACAATTTGCAGCGGCCGTCGGGCAGCGGCCATGTCGGCAGTCCCGCATGGGTTGCCTTGAGGGCTGCCGCTGCGTCTGCGTCCACGATCGGATTCTTGAAGAAGCTGCCGGCGTTGCCGATCACGGCCGGGTCGGGCAGCTTGCGCCGGCGCAGGCGCGAGATCGCCTCGGCGACGAGGCCCGGCGTCGGCTGCGCGACGTTCATCGCGGCCAGTTCCTCGCGCACACCGGCGTAGTCCAGGCGTAGCGCCGGTGTGCGCGTCAGGCGTAGCTGCAGCGCGGTCACGAGATAGCGTCCCGGTTCGCGCTTGAACAGCGAGTCGCGATAGGCGAAGGCGCAGGCGGCCGCGTCGAAGCGGACCGGCGCTTTCGCCGTCCGGTCCCAGGCTTCGACCGCGTGGACGAACTCGCTGAGTTCGACGCCGTAGGCACCGATGTTCTGGATCGGCGCGGCACCGACCGTGCCCGGGATCAGGGCCAGGTTTTCCAGGCCGGCCAGGCCATGGCCCAGGGTCCAGTGCACCAGGTCGTTCCAGTTCTCGCCGGCTTCGGCGCGCACGATCGCCTCGCCGTCGGGCTCGGCGATGATGGCGATGCCGCGCGTGGACAACGTCAGCACTGCGCCGTCCACGTTGCGCGTCAGCAGCAGGTTGCTGCCTTCGCCGAGTACCAGCAGCGGCACGCGCGCCAGCAGCGGGAACGCGAACACCTCGGCCAGCGCGGCCGTGTCACGCACGTCGACCAGCAGCGCCGCGCGCGCGTCCACGCGGAATGTGTTGCGCCCGGCCAGCGAGGCGTCTTCGAGAATGCGGTAGCCGTTGCCGTCCAGGCGCGCCGGAGCGACGCGGAAGTCGCTCACGGATGTGCTGCCGCGTGGGCGCGCAGCGCGTCTACGCAGGCGCCGATCAGCGCCGGGCCGCGATAGATCAGTCCACTGTAGACCTGCACCGCCGTCGCACCGGCGTCGATTTTCGCCACTGCATCGGCCGCGTCGAGGATGCCGCCGACACCGATCAGCGGCACGCGGCCGTCCAGACGCTGCGCCATGCCGCGCAGCACCGCGGTCGAGCGCGCGAATACCGGACGTCCCGACAGCCCGCCGGCCTCGCTCGCATGCGCATGGCCGGCGACGGCGTCGCGCGCGATCGTGGTGTTGGTACAGATCAGTCCGTCGGTGCGCGTGGCGAGCAGCACCTCGGCGATCGCGTCGAGTTCGCTCTCGCCGAGATCCGGCGCGATCTTCAGCAGCATGGGCTTGCGCACGCCGTGCTGCGTGGCGAGCTGTTCCTGGCGCTCGCGCAAGGTGCCGATGAAACGCTTGAGGGTTTCCTCTTCCTGCAGATCGCGCAGGCCCTGCGTATTCGGCGAGGAGATATTGACCGTGACATAGCTCGCCCGCGCGTAGACGCGTTCGAGGCAAAAAAGATAGTCGTCGACCGCGTTCTCGTTCGGCGTGTCCTTGTTCTTGCCGATGTTGATGCCGAGCACGCCGCTGAAACGCGCGGCCTCGGCGTTCTTCACGAGGGCCTCCACACCGCCGTTGTTGAAGCCGAGGCGGTTGATGATGGCCTCGTGCTCGGGCAGGCGGAACATACGTGGCTTGGGATTGCCCGGCTGCGGCCGCGGCGTGGTCGTGCCGACTTCGACGAAGCCGAATCCGAGCGCGGCCAGCGCATCGACGTGCGCCGCGTTTTTGTCCAGTCCCGCCGCGAGACCTACCGGATTGGGCAGCGTGATGCCGCAGAACGCGGTCGGCAGCGGCTTTGGCCGCGAGGCCAGCAGCGGGTTCGTACCGGTGCGATAGGCCAGTTCCATGGCCTTGAGGCCGAGTTCATGCGCCTTCTCGGCGTCGAGGCAGAACAGGAGCGGGCGGGCTAGCTGGTACATGCGGACAGGACGGCGGCGCGGGGGCGCGCATCGTGCCATGGATGGCGCCGGGGATCACGGCGGTCAATGCCGGCGCGGCATTCTGTCGCGCGTTGCTATGGCTCGAACGCGTCGCGGAACAGACGGTCTTCAGGCGCCATGTCGACGGCCAGGCCCTTGGCGATGACTTCGACCTCGGCCAGCCCTGCCGCCGCCGCACCGTCGAACGTGCCCGTGACGCCGAGGATTTCCACACGCACGCGGCGTGCGGCGATGTCGGCGAAACCGACATCGGTGCCGAACAGCAGCAGGCTGCCGGTGGTGCGCGTGTCGAGCACGCCGCCGTTCGCGTCGCGCAGGGTCACGCGCGTGGAGGTCACCTGCAGGCTGCTGTTGGCTTCATCGCCGGGGCGCGGGTTGTACAGGCGCACGCGGCGCACGGCCACGGAGACGGGGAATTCGAGTTCGACCCACTGGCCGCTGACCTGGCCCGGCGCCGAGGTCCAGTACGCGCGGATCGGACCGAGGAATACCTTGCGATCGACGAGGCCGTCGCGGTTCGCGCCAGGCCGTGTGGTGCTTGCGTGCAGACGCGCGCCGGGCGCGAGGTTCGACCACGGCGCGTCGGTTTCGCTCGGCACCGGAATCAGCGTATGGCCCGCATGGCAGCCGCTGCACAGCGCCGCGACGCCGGCGCGGTCGTGGTTCATGCCGGCCACGTGGGCGCGGCCGTCGCCGCGCGGCCAGCCGGTGCGCGGCACCTCGTAGCCGGCGCTCGCGGCGCTGCGTAGCTGTTCGAACAAGGGCAGGAACGCGGGGGCGTTCGCGCTGACGCGGCCCGCCGCGGAAATGGCCTGCTCGCCGAGGAGCAGCGGCCAGTCGAGCGACGGAAACGTGCCCAGCGCGGTGCGCTGATGGTCGGCGTAGAAGCGGATGCTCGCGGCGCTGCCGACCGCGGGCGCGCTCGGGATGTCGACGTCGACCGCGGCGTTCGCATACACGTTGCGCGCATCGAACACGAAGCTGCCGTCGCGCGGCGCGGTGCCTTGCGGCGGCGGCAGGAAATGCGGATACGGCGCGAGCTGCGGCGTATCGCGGTAGATGTCCGGCAGCACCGGTGGCAGCGTGCGCGCCGCGAGCACGCGCGGACGCAGCTCCGCCGTGCCGGGAACGTCGTGCACGACCTGCGGGCTGCCGCCAGGCGCGACGACCCACAGGCCGTAGTCCTGGCTGGTGTCGGCGGCGCGCGCGAAAACGACCCGGCCGTCAGCGAGCACTTCCGCGTCGGTCGTATACGGCCCCTGGTAGAGCTGCGCCGCCTCGGGCGTGCCGGGCAGGCGCAGCGTCGGGTCGCGCCGCGTCACGCCCGACTGCGCGCTGCCGCGCGTCGCGCCGCGTGGGTAGGTGCGGATGCCGCCGAACCCTGCGGCGGCGGCGAGGTCCAGCGCCGGGAAAAAGTTCGCGTACAGCGTACCGTTGGCCGCGAAGCCGCCGCCGTAGCCGAAGCCGCCGTCGTCCGAGTCGGGCTTGCCGCCGAACAGGACGAGTTCGGCGCCGTCGGGATTGATGCTGACGATCTGCCAGCTGTTGCGCGCCGGTACCGCAGCCTGCGTGGTCAGCCCTTCGTGCCGCAGCCAGCCGAGCTGCGGCTGGCCGGCGACGAGCGGCGCGTCGTCCATGCGGGTTTCGGGCAGGCGCTGGTTACGCCACCAGCGGAAGTAGACGATCTTGCCGCTGACCGGATCGACCAGTGGCCGGTCGGCGCCGTTGCGTTCGCTCGTGATGCGGTGCAGGCCGTTGCCGTTGACGTCGACGATCCAGAGATTCGACACACGCTGGTCGGCGAACTGGGCAAAGGCCGGCCAGCGCGTCGAGGCGAACACGAGCCGGCCGTCGGGCAGGTAGGCCGGGTCGTAATCGTCGTAGGGCCAGGGCGCCGGACCGGCGCCGAACTGCGAATAGTCGGCGGCGATGTCGCTGCGCGTGATCGCGCGCAGGCCACTGCCGTCGGCATTGATCTGGTAAATGCGCCAGGCGCCGGGATGCGCCGACGGCGCCGTGTTCCAGTTTCCGGGCGGCAGGCCGGCGAAGGCGATGCGCGTACCGTCCCAGCTGACGCTGGGTCCGGCCATGTCGATCAGCGGGGCATTCGGTGCCGCGCCGTCGAGCAGCGTGCGCAGGCTGCCGTCGCTGTCGCGCACGCGCAGGCGGGCCGGTCCGGCCGGACGGGTGCGTGCATACGTGCCGACGCCGGGCAGCGCGCTGGACGTGGTCCACGCGGCGTTGCCATTGGACGGGATCTGCCGCTCGACGAAGACCAGCGGCGGCAGCGATTGCGCACCGGCGGCACAACTGCCGGCGGCCAGCAGGAAAAACAGGATGGCACCGCCAACGCGGCGCGGTGCCGCGGATGGCGGCCCGCATACACGACGGCCATCCGCGGTCAGGCTCGAAGTCCCGCCGATCCCTCGCGTGGGGCGAAGGATCGGCGGGGAACTCTGCGGCCGCGTCGTCACGGCAGCATCGCTCGCGGGATCAGCTCCTCGCCC
>JAAFHE010000084.1 GCA_013298265.1 Lysobacterales bacterium
CGGGCACGGCATTGTCGACACAAGCGGATTGCGCCTGCAGCGCGGCGAATGACAGCATGACGACCGATGCAATACGGATGAGCTGATGCATGGCGAACCCTCCTCACGGTGGGTCGCAGCGTAGTCTCCGGTGCCGTTGAGTGAATCTGTACCAAGGTACAGGGGGCGTGGATGGCCAGGTTGATGATCTGCGCCGGCATCCGCCACGTATTCGCACCGATGTCGACGGCCGGCAGCGGCGTGAGAAAAATCTTTGTATAAATTGTGTCGCCGTAAAGAACGCGGGCGACACAGGAACGTTGCCTATTCCGGTGCCGCGGTCTCCGCGGCGGGTCCGTTGCGTGGCTTCAGCAGCGGCAGGCGCCTGCGGAATTCGCGCTGCAGCAGCACGTAGCTGAGTACCGCCTGCAGCGTCAGTGTCGTCACCGACAGCCACCACAGGTGGCGCAGCTGGAAACCCGGCTGCGTCGATAGCCACACCGCTGGCACCACGAAGATGACCAGACGGCTCGCGCTGCTGACGAAGGCTGGCATCGTATTGCCCAGCGCCTGGAACATGCCCGACGCGCTGAAGATGAGTCCCGACGCGACGAAGTTCCAGGAGATGACCGAAAGGAACTCGGCGGCTACCGCGACGACGTCCGGCTCGCTGGTGAACGGCATCACGAACACCTGCGGGTGCCACTGGCAGACCAGGGTCAGCGCGAACATCAGGACCGCGCCGATCAGCGCCGCCGAGCGGAAGGTTTCGCGCACGCGTTCGCCGTGGCCGGCGCCGACGTTCTGTCCGGCGACTGGCGCGGTCGCGAACGCAATCGCCATCGCGGGCAGGAAAATCGCCTGCATGATGCGCGAGCCGACGCCGAAACCGGCCTGCGCGGCGGCGCCGAAATCGCGGATCAGCCAGTAGATCACACCCAGGAAGACGAACATCAGTGCGAACTCGCCGCCGGGCGGAAGGCCGATCGCGAGGATGCGCTTCCACACCGGCAGCTGCGGCGCGAATAGTTTCGTATCGAAGTGCACATAGTTTTCCAGGCGCACGAAGTACCAGGTCATCATGACCACGCCGGCGGCGATGGCGATGGTGCTTGCGAGTCCAGCTCCGGCGACGCCGAGCGGTTTGCCCGTGAGCCAGCCCGCGATGAGGATCGGCGCGAGCACGGCGTTGAGCACGACGCTCAGTATCTGCACGATCATGGTCGGCTTGGCGATGCCGGTGCCGCGCAGCGCCGAGCCCATGCCGATCAGCGCGAACTGCAACGCCATTCCCGGCAGGAACCAGTGCAGATAGTCGAGACCGGCCGCGAGCGTTGCCGGGTCCGCTGCGAGCATGCCGACGTAATGATCAGCGATGCCGTAGCCGCCGACCAAGGTCAGTATTCCGCAGATCAGTCCGAGCAGCAGGCTCTGGTTGAACACGAGGTTCGCGTCCGCCTGGTCCTTGCGGCCGACCGCCTGTGCGATCAGCGCCATCGTGCCTACGCCGAGCACCTGGGTCACGGCCATGATGATGAATTGCACGTTGCTGGCGGTGACGACGCCGGCGATCGCTGCGTCGCCGAGACGCGCGACGAAGTAGAGATCGATCAGTACGTACAGCATCTGGAACAGCATGCCGATCGCGATCGGCGCGGCCATGCGCAGCAGGTGGCGCGGAATCGAGCCTTGTGTCAGGTCTTGCATCGGGCATTCCGTCGGCGCTTGAGTCGTGGACGGTAGCGTGCGGCCGGCGCGATTGCCAGCACTGCCGGGTGGTTCGACAACAGGGTTGTACTCGCTTCCGCCTTCGCTTGCGCGCATCCATTCCCGTGGATCGCTGCGGTTTTCCCCACGAAGACGATTCGCGCACGAATTCCGGGCGTGCCTGTGTGCACGCGCAACACAGGACAAAGGCGCAACGGCGGCAACGCGTTGTTTGTAGACAATGCGGCACAGCGACAGCGTCGCCGGCGCGGCGTCGCTACATGTCGAACTTCTTGAGCTCGAAGCCGGCGTGCTTGTAGGTCTTCCAGCGTTCTCGCGATCCGAGCCGCTGTCCTTCCTCCGCCGGCACGACCTCGAGCACGCGGTCGAACAGCCCCGGTGCACAGTCATCGCGCAGGTTGATGACCAGTGCCCGGTCCGCCGTCTGCACGCCGGGCGCAGCGATCAGCACTGGTGTGATCTCGTCGTCCTCATCGCCGGCGATCTGGTGCGGGATGAATGCATCTTCGTCGAACTCCCACAGCTTGCCGTCGATTGCTTCGGCCTGGTCCAGCGAACGCGCGAGGATCAGCGTCGGCTGCCCGCTGGCATAGGCGCGCTTGGCCAGCTCGCAGACCAGCAGTAGCGGATCGGCGCGGAAGCGCGGCTTGTCGATCAGGTAGAAATCGGCGCGGGGCATTGGGATCAGGAAAGAAGGAAGAGGAGTGAGAAAACAGTGGGAGCAAGTAGCGGCGGGAAGGGCTCACGGAGAGGAGTGTTACGACAATGAAGATCACGCAGCCGCAGGCGTGCCTCTCACCGTTTTCTCACTCCTCTCCACTTTATTTCTCGCCTGCTCAGCAGCGATCCAACAGGTACTGCACCAGCAGCGGCACGGGCCGTCCGGTCGCCAGTCCCTTGCGCCCTTCGTCCCAGGCTGTGCCCGCGACGTCGAGATGCGCCCAGCGCTGGCCTTCGGTGAAGCGCGCGAGGAAGCAGCCGGCGGTGATCGCACCGGCGTTCTTGCCGCCGATGTTCGCCACGTCCGCGAAGCCCGAATCGAGCTGGCTCTGGTAGTCATCCCACAGCGGCAGGCGCCAGGCGCGGTCGAGGCTCGCATTGCCGGCGGCCAGTAGCTGATCGGCGAGTTCGTCGTCCTTGCTCATGAGGCCGGAGGCATGCTTGCCCAGCGCGATCACGCAGGCGCCGGTCAGCGTCGCCGCGTCGATGATGACTTGCGGGCTGAACTTCTGCGCATAGGTCAGCGCGTCGCAGAGGATCAGGCGTCCTTCCGCGTCGGTATTGAGTACTTCGATCGTGAGCCCGGACATGCTGGTCAGCACGTCGCTGGGGCGGTAGGCGTTGCCGTCGGGCATGTTCTCGACCGCGGCCAGGATGCACACCAGGTTCAGCGGCAGCTTCAGCGTCGCCGCCGCGACAAACGCGCCAAACATGCCGGCCGCGCCGCACATGTCGAACTTCATTTCTTCCATGCCCGGGCCGGGCTTGAGCGAAATGCCGCCGGTATCGAAGGTGATGCCCTTGCCGACGAACACGTAGGGCTTGGCATTGCCGCCGCCATTCCAGCGCAAGACCACGAGCTTGGGCGGATTGGCCGAACCCTGCGCCACGCCGAGCAGCGAGCCCATGCCGAGTTCCTGCATCTGTTCGCGTTCCAGCACTTCACAGCTGACGCCTTCGGTTGCCTCGGCGAACTTCTGCGCTTGCGTGGCCACATACGCGGGATTGCAGATGTTCGGCGGGAGGTTGCCGAGTTCGCGCGCGTGGCGCACGCCGGCGGCGATCGCGGCGGCCTGGTCCAGTCCGGGCTGTGCTGCAGCGTCGGCGGCAAACACGATCGTGCCGAAGCTGTCGCCGCGCGGTTTGTCCTTGGCCTTGAACGTGGCGGTGTACTTGTACGCCGCATGGTCGGTCGCCAGTGCGGCGGTGCGCAGCTTCCACTGCAGGTCGCGGCCCGGCACTTCGATCTCTGCGAGGAAGGACGTCGCGCGAGCGATGGGCAGTCCCTTGAGCACGCGTGCGGCGTCGGTCGATATGCGCTGGAAGCGCGCGCCGTCGAGCTTCTTCTGCTCGCCCAGGCCAACGACGAGCACCCGCGTGGCAGCTACGCCGGACAGGCCGAACAGCACATGACTGCTGCCGAGCTTGCCACTGATGTCGCCGGAATCCACAAGGCGCTTGATCGCGCCGCCGCAGGCTTCGTCGATGAGTGCTGCGGCGCTGGTCAGCATCTTTTCTTCATAGACGCCGACGACGGCGCAAGGCGTGGCTTCGGTTTCGGGAGTGGCGCTGGCGAGGGAGAACTGGATCGTCATGAACGGGCACCGGACGAAAGTGGCCCGACCCGGGACGCGATGCCGCGCCGCAGGGCCTGGCCGGTTAGACTTTGGGGGAATGTTCTTGTGCGCGACTGGCACAAGCCTCCGGATTATCGCACAAGCCCTTGGCAATGCTCAGAATCATCGATCGTTATCTGTTGCGCGAACTGGCTTTCGGCTGCTTCGCCAGCACCGTGGTGCTGCTGGTCGTCACGTTGGGCGGCACCATCACCGACGTGCTGAGCAAGGTCGCCCGCGGCCGGCTGCCGGGCAATCTCGTGTTTGAAATCCTGGGCTTGCGCACGCTCGACGCATTGACGGTGCTGGTGCCGCTGGCCGTGTTCATCGGTGTGCTGATGGCCTATGGGCGGCTCTGGCGCGACAACGAGATGGCGGTGCTGCAAGGCGCCGGCATGCCCTTGACCAGCCTGCTGCGCCCGCTGGCGTGGCTCGCGGTGCCGGTCATCCTGCTCGTCGCGATGATCTCGTTCTGGCTCGCGCCCGCGGCGGTTCGCCTGTCGCACGGCCTGGTCGAGGAAGCCAACCGGTCGCTGGTCGTG
The DNA here is from genome assembly GCA_013298265.1 of Lysobacterales bacterium. Lineage (GTDB taxonomy): Bacteria > Pseudomonadota > Gammaproteobacteria > Xanthomonadales > Rhodanobacteraceae > Tahibacter. Next base: position 4,586 of record JAAFHE010000084.1, read on the forward strand.
GCGGGCCTCGAAGCCGGACGTTTCGTGCAGTTGCCGGGCCGCGGCGGGGTGATCTACGTCGGTGCCATGAACGACAAGGGCTCGCAGTTCGAGCGCATGTTCGTGGAAACCGAGCGGCCCGACGGCGAAGACACGCGCATCGACGTGATCACGGCCGAGCGCGGCGAACTGCGCCGCGAAAGCGACGGCGAGGGACGCTTCCTTGCGCTCAAGGATGGCTTCCGCGTCGAAGGCCGCATCGGCCACGACGATTTCCGCCTGCTGCGCTTCAAGGGCAACGACATCGCCCTGGCACAGAGCGAGTCCGACGACACGCCCGAAGCACTCAAGCGCGCCGCGCCGCTGCCGGAGCTGCTCGCGAGCAACGAGCCGCTGCAGCGTGCCGAGGTGCACTGGCGCCTGGCCGCGCCGCTGTCGATCGTGATCCTCGTGGTGCTCGCTGTGCCGCTGTCGCGCACGCGGCCGCGTGAGGCGCGCTATGCCAGCCTTCTCGTTGCCTTGCTGTGCTATCTGATCTATCTGGGCTGGCTCGGTGTCGCGCGCTCGATGATCGAGCAGGGCAGGATTCCGCCGTTCGTCGGCCTGTGGTGGGTGCATCTGCCCGCTGCGGCAGTCGCACTATGGCTGTTGCTGCGCAGCGACAGGCTGCCGCGGCCCGCCGCCGCCGAGGTCCATGCCGCGCACGAGCGCAAGAGCAAGTCGCGGCGCGGAGACCGCGCATGAACTGGCGCATCAAGCAGGTCGATCGTCTCGTCGCGTATACCACCTTGTCTGCGGTGTGCACGACCTGGCTGCTGCTGGTCGGGGTCGATGCGGCGCGCGCTTTCGTCAACGAAGCCGTCGACATCGGCAAGGGCAATTACGGCGTCGGTTCGGTCCTGCTGCAGACCCTGCTGACCGTGCCGCGGCGGGGGTATGAATGGTTTGGCAACTCGGCGCTGATCGGGTCGCTGCTGGGTATGGGCACGCTGGCCGCCAGCGGCGAACTGACCGCACTGCGCGCCGCGGGATTGTCGAAGCTGCGCATCTGCCTGTCGGCGGCGCTGTCGCTGGCCGCGGTGACGTTCCTGGTTGCGGCCATGGGCGAGCTGGTCGCGCCGGCGGCCGAGCAGCAGGCGCAGTCGCTCGCGTTGCAGGCCAAGTCCAACAACATCGCGATCGGCCGGCGCAGCGGCGGCATCTGGGCGCGCGACGGGGACACCTTCATCAATGCCAAGCAGGGCACGATGCGCCAGGCCGAGGGACTGCGCGAGGTGCGCCTGGCCGACGTGCGCGTGTTCGAGTTCACGCCGAAAGGGCAGCTGCTGTCCATCGCCATCGCCGAAACCGCGGTGCACAGTGCCGGTGCGTGGACAATGGAAAAAGTGCGCAAGACCGAATTCGGCGAGGCGCAAGCCACGAGTTCGACCGAGGCGACGACACATTGGAAGTCGGGTCTGGACCCGCGCATGCTGGCCCTGTCCATCGTGCAGCCGGCCTATCTGTCGGTCAGCGACCTGCGCAAGAACATCCGTTATCTCAAGCGCAACCAGCAGGACGCGTCCGGCTTCGAGATGGCCTATTGGGACCGCCTGTTCTGGCCGTTCAACGTGCTCGTGCTCGTGGTCTGCGCACTGCCGTTCGCGTTCGGCGCCTTGCGCAGCGGCGGCATGGGCAAGCGCATCTTCATCGGCATTGTGCTCTCGATCGCGTGGAACTTCCTGCAGCGTTCGCTGGTGAACGTGGGTGCGGTCTACGGTTTGAATCTTGCGCTGTCGACGGTGCTGCCGGCGCTGTTGATGATGGCGGCGGCGTTCTGGTATTTCCGCCGCACGAGCTGAGCGTTGGCCGTATCAGGCAAGGCTCAGTCGCAGCGCCGCAATCAGGAAACACAGGCCGGCCAGGCCAATCCCGATCAGCGGATCGCGGAACCAGTAGCGCCAGCCCACCGCGAACCACGCCGTCGCATTCGCAAACGCGAGCCAGGCGAACGCGGGATTGGCGCGCAGAAAATCCATGTGGCGCAGCGCGAGCAGCAGCATGAATGCGGCGAACACCATCGCGCCGAGACTGTGGCTGGCGTTGAAACCGAGCCAGGCCTGCCACATCGTCGCCCGGCGCGAAATTACCGGCGAGGTTGCCTGCATCGCCACGCGTGTCGCCGCGTCGCGTGGGTCGAATTTATTGCCAGCGAATGTATAGATCAGATGGATGCTGCCAAGCACGCCGAAGATCAGCGCGCCGGTCACGAGCAAGGTCTGTTCCAGCATGGTGGTTCCCTCAGGCTTTTTTCGGCAGCCGAAGTATGCGCGTGCCGCTGGCCAGGTCGTGCCAGCCGCGCCGCTCGCGTTCGAACAGGCACCAGAGAAAACCCAGGCACGCCAACGTAAGCGAAATCTGCGCGACAAAAAACCGCAGCAGACACGTGCCCCAGCCGGGCGACGCACCATCGCGGTCGACGAGGCGCAGCCGCCACGCGCGCATGCCGATGGTCTGGCCGCCGTAGCGCCACGACAGGACGTAGTAGGCCACAGTCACTGCCAGCAGCAGCAGGCGATACCACCAGACGTGATAGTCGAGCGTTCCGCGCGTCGCCGCCATGGCGGCGGCACCGGTCGCCATCCACAGGGCGAGCAGCGGGAACAGGTCGTAGATCGCGGCGGCGAGGCGCCAGCCCAGGTGGGCCGGCCGGGGCATAGCGTCGGTCATGCGTGGATCCGGTGCAGGAAAAGCAGGGCGTGGAAAAATCGGCGCAAGCATGAAGCCATTCAGCGGGGCTGTCATCCGCCCTGCGAGTTTCGGCTAACCTGCGAACCTCCACGCCGACGTGCCGCATGACTGCGATCGAAACTCCGCCACTGAACGACACCGACCGCGCGGCGATTGATCGCTTCATCGAGCAGGCCTGGTCCGAATTCGGCCTGGCCGAGAACACGCTGGCGAGCTACCGCAGCGATCTGGCCGGTTTCGCGCGCTGGCTCGGCGGGCACGGCAGCTCGCTGGCCGGCGCCTCGCGCGAATTGCTGTATCGCTATCTCGCCGTACGTGCAGCGGCCAAATACACGGCGCGCTCCAACGCCAGGCTTCTGTCCACATTGCGGCGCTATTACCGGCTCATGCGACGCATCGGTGCGGTCGAGCAGGATCCGACTTTACTGCTCGAGGCGCCCAAGCTGCCGCGCTCCCTGCCCAAGGCATTGAGCGAAAGCGAAGTGGAAGGCCTGATCCGCGCCCCCGATGTGACCACGCCGCGGGGTCTGCGCGACCGCGCGATGCTGGAGCTGCTCTACGCGACCGGCCTGCGCGTCAGCGAACTGGTCAGCTTGCGCGCCGACCAGATCAATCTGCGCCAGGGCGTGCTGCGTGTGACCGGCAAAGGCGGCAAGGACCGCCTCGTGCCGCTCGGCGAGGAAGCCCAGGACTGGCTGGAACGCTACGTTGCCCAGGCGCGGCCGCTGCTGATGCGCGGCCGCATCACCGACGCCATCTTCGTCACTGCGCGCGCGGCCGGTATGACCCGGCAGATGTTCTGGGTCATGGTGAAAAAGCACGGCCAGTCCGCCGGCATCGCAAGCCAGCGCATCTCGCCGCACGTACTGCGTCATTCCTTCGCGACCCACCTGCTCAACCACGGTGCCGACCTGCGCGCGCTGCAACTGCTGCTGGGCCACAGCTCGCTGTCCACCACGCAGATCTATACCCACGTCGCACGCGAAGGGCTCAAGCGGCTGCACGCCCAGCATCATCCGCGCGGGTAAGTTCGCGCACGATCGTACCGGCCGCTGCGCGAACTCCATTGCCCCGCTGCGGAGCCGCGCCTACAATCCGCCCCCTGCGCCGACTTAGCTCAGTTGGTAGAGCAACTGATTTGTAATCAGTAGGTCGTCGGTTCGATTCCGACAGTCGGCATACCTCGCAGCTCCGGCGGCATCCGCCGATGTCCTGAAACCCGCATCAGGCCGCAGGACCCGCCCCTGGTCGCAGGATTCGGATTCTTCGTCCCGTATCTTCACAGCTCCCACTGCTGCGCAAGCCTGAATAGACGCCACAGCCAACCCCACCTTTTGTCGAGCGCCTTGACAAGCTCCGCTAGGGGTCGGTAGCTTTCCGACTACGCCAATGGCGTACAAGGAACGTACGGTGGTCTTCATCGAAACACCGATTTTCACCGCAGACGTGAAGTCGATTCTTTCCGACGACGACTACCGTGAACTCCAGACCTACCTCTCCGATAACCCCGATGCCGGAGATGTCATCAAAGACGCTGGCGGACTCCGCAAGATCCGGTGGAAAGCGAAGGGCAAGGGCAAGCGTGGTGGCGCCCGAGTCATCTAGTACCACGTCGTCGACGCCAGCCAAATTCGCATGCTCCTGATCTACACCAAGGGCGTCCGCGAAGACATCACAGCCGCGGAGAAGAAAATTCTCCGGCAGCTGAATTCCTCGTGGGGATAAAAACCCACGCCAGAACTCTGGGTTCTGCCCCGCCAATAGGTCCTAACTGGATTAAACCCAAATGGACAAAAAGCTCTTTTCCAAGCTCGTTGAGAGCATGACCCAGATGAACGAGATCGTCCGCGGGGAGCGCGTGCCCTCCCGCGAGTTCGTCGTTGACGCCCTGGGCGTGCGCGAAATCCGCAAGGCCACCGGCCTCACCCAATCCGAGTTCGCCGCCATCGTTGATGTCCAGCTGTCCACGCTTCGCAACTGGGAGCAGGGCCGCCGCGCTCCGACTGGCCCAGCCAGGGCGTTGTTCAGAGCCCTGCGTGCCGACCCGAAGAACGTCCTGCGTGCCCTCGAAACAGCTCGCGAGGCGGAATCCCGGGTAGCCTGAAGATCCGAAAGCCTGCACATGCGGCGGGCCTTCGACCAATCAGCATCCATGCGCCGGACTACATATGTTGACCGCGCCGCGGTCAGGCCACATCAGCCGGTGTTGAGTATGCGCAGGACCACGTCGTCGCCGTCGGCGAGCTACTCGTGCTCGTCGATGAACTGGCCCGCCTTTCTTACACACCTTCTACTGCGGCCGCCGATAGATTCGCCCTGACGCGCGCTGCTCCCTCGTGCCGGTTGGATGTAGTGTCGGCTACGCTTTCGCTGTCACTGAAGTCCGCGGCGCGCATCAGGATGGCGTCTCGACGGCGTCGCTACGAATGGGTGTGAGAAATCCGGCCTGGCGCTGTACAGGTCGATCTGATCGTGCGCGGCGCACGCTACCCGGTCGGGATGGTGTCCAGTTGCTGCGAAACGGCAGCGGCTATCTGCGCGGCCGCTGACAGGGCGCCAAGACGGTGCCGGTATTCCTC